>JBBQTN010000096.1:0-18463 GCA_038213195.1 Acidimicrobiales bacterium
GCGACGTCGGCGACGAGCCACCAGTGGCTGCGGTTGACGCCCTCGAAGACCACATCTGTCGTGCCGGCAAGCGCGAAGGGGCGGCGCTGCGGCGAACGGAAGATGCGCACGTTGACGAGCTGCGCGCCCACTGCGTGCAGCACCGGCGGCGGGGCGAGCCGATTGGCCTGCCAGCCGACACGGGCCAACACCCTCCGGCGGGCGAGCACACCGCCGATGCCCGGCACCTTCCACAGCCCCCGGACGACCTTGCCCGCCGGCCACAGCACGACGTCCGAGCCGATCCAGGTGCGGTAGTTCAGCGCCACCGTGCCGCCCGGCCTGGCGACGCGCACGGCTTCGTGGGTCAGCGCGATCGCATCGTCGCGATGGCAGTGCTGGAGCGTGATGTAGCTGAACACGACGTCCGCGCTCCGGTCGGCGACATCGAGCGTCCGCCCGTCGGCGACCGAGACGGTGCTCAGCCGGCCCGGGATCCCGAACTGGGCAACGGTCTCACGACAGCGCTCGAGGAACGCCGCGTCGAGGTCGCACGCGACCACGTGCCTGAACCGGCGGGTGAACTCCGCTGTCATCCGGCCGATCCCAGCACCGACCTCGACCAGCGACAGCCCTTCGCCCGAGGGGAGGCTGAACGCCTGCAGGAACGCGCCGACCTCCTGGTCGCCGCCCTTGACGAACTCAGCCAGGCTGAGGTCGCCGCCTGTGACGTTGTTGAACACCCACCCGGTCTCGCGCACCACGTCATCCGCGGAAGGTTGCTGCTCCGAGGCGGTGCCCGCAGCGCGCCAGGGAACGTGTTGCTTGCGGGCCATGAGCTGCCCAGTGTGGCAGGCAGCCGTGTGCGCCGCACTGCGCTGGCCTCGTCGGATCAGCCGAAGATCGAAATCAGACGTCGCCCCATGTCGGCAACAGCTCGCAGATGTCCGTCGTGTCCCTGGGCGTCCGCTCGACGGTGATGTTCCCGTCGGGATCGGTGTACTCGATGAACTTCCCCTTCGTGAAGTAGAACGCCGGTGGGAGCGAGGCTGCGGCGAATGCGGCCCGTTCGCCCGGCGAGAACGGGAAGATGAATGACGGTCCACTGACGACAACGGTCACCGAACCGTCGTTGGCGTCGAACTCGGTGAACGGACCGGAGTTGTCCAGTTCGTCGATCATCCGGCCGTGGTCGGCAGTGATGTCCGAGGTGAACGCGCCCTTCACCTCCGTCAGGGTCCCATTCTTCTTGTCCGTGTCGCGCTCCTTCAGCTTGAACACGTCCCCGTCGGAAACCGACAGCATCGTGCCGCAGTCCGCGAACTCGCCGATGCTGCTCCCGTAGTTGTCGGGCAACGGGACCGGCATGAACCTGCCCCTCCCCTGCGCGTGGACGTGGTGCCCGTCGTTGCCTCCGGCAGCCGCAGTCCCCGCCCAGCTGAGCACCACCAGTCCTGCCGTGACGGTCACTGCGATCGCGCGCACGCGCGAAAATCGAGTTGTTGAACGTGACATGTGGATGACCTCCCGTTGGTCGCTCCCACCCCACCGGTCGGTCTCGCCGAGCAGCAAAGTCAGTCGGCCCGCTGCCGACTGTCAAGAACATATATGCATCTTCTCAATTGCACAACATCGAACCAGGCGGTTCCCAGATGCACCTCTTCGGGTCACACGGGATCACCGTCGACGGATTGCGCTCGCGATGCTCAGCGGCGCTCCGGCAACGGTGCCGAGTAATCGGCCCCGGAATCCAGCCCGAACGCGGTGTGCAGCGCCCGGGCGGCGCGTTCCATGTCGGTCGATGACACGACCACGCTGATCCGGATCGTCGAGGTGGAGATCATCAGGATGTTGATCTGCGCGTCCGCCAGCGTGCGGAACATCTTCGCCGCCACGCCTGGACTCGACTTCATCCCCGCGCCGACCAGGCTGATCTTGGCGATGCCGTTGTCATGAGTCACCCCGCGCGCCCCGATCTCGTCGGCAACGTTGCCGACGATCGATTCGGCGACCGCCATGTCGGCCTTCGGCATCGTGAAGCTGATGTCCGTCGTGCCGTCGTGGCTCGTGTTCTGCACGATCATGTCGACGTTGACGTTGGCCCCGGCGAGCGCCTCGAACAACGACGCAGAGATCCCAGGCCGGTCCGGCACAGCCAGGATCGTGACCTTCGCCTCGCTGATGTCGCTGACGACGCCGGAGATGATCGGGTCTTCCATGCTGGGCTCCTGATCGGTGACCCACGTACCGGGCTCCCATGTGAACGCGGAGCGGACGTGGAGCGGGACGTGGTGGTTGCGGGCGAACTCGACGCTGCGCAGCGCGAGCACCTTGCTCCCCGCGCCGGCCATCTCGAGCATCTCGTCGAAGTTGACGTGAGCCAGCTTGCGCGCCTGGGGCACGATCCGCGGATCGGCGGAGAAGACACCGGTGACGTCGGTGTAGATCTCGCACGCGTCGGCGTCCATCGCCTGGGCGAGCGCCGAGGCGGTGAGGTCGCTCGCCCCGCGGCCCATCGTCGTGATCTCCTTGTCGAGGCTGACGCCCTGGAAGCCGGCGACGACGGCCACCTTGCCGGCGGCGAGCGCCTCGCGCACCCGGTCGCCCCGGACCTCGATGATCTTCGCCTTGCGGTGCACGTTGTCGGTGATGATCCCGACCTGGCTGCCCGTGAAGCTGACGGCTTCGATGTCGAGCGAGGCGAGGGCCATCGTCACCAGCGCGGCCGACACCCGTTCGCCCGTGGTCAGCAGCATGTCCATCTCGCGCCCCGGCTGCTTGCTGGACACGCTGTCGGCGAGGGCGATGAGGTTGTCGGTCGCCTTGCCCATCGCCGAGACGACGACGACGACGTCGTTGCCGCGCCGCTTGGTGAAGGCGATGTTCTCGGCGACGGCGCGAATCCTGTCGGCGTCGGCGACCGACGTGCCGCCGTACTTCTGAACGATCAGTGCCACGGTCGCGACACGCTACAGGGCCGCTCGGCGCGCCGACTTCCACAAACCGGCGTCACGGAACGGAGCCGAGCGGCGCGCCACGCTGCGCCGGTTCATCGCGCCGTGATCCCCCCTATCACCATCGCTGCCTGCGCGACGCGGATCGACGACGATCAGTGCGGCGTAGCGCACCTGGACGTCGGCGAGATCACCTGGCTCACCGACGGATGCCTCCGCCAGCCGCATCACCATGACGCCTTGGGCCAGCAGCACGCGGCGCTGTTCGTCCGACGTGGTGTCGACCATCACCTTCGCCAGCGCATCGAGCTGGCGGATCATGATCGCCGGCATCCCGGCCCCCGCTTGACGGATCGTGTCGAACGCGCGGTCGACCAACCTGTGGTACTCGGTCTGCACGGTGATCACCCGGATCCGGCCCAGCTGATCGCGATAGGTGCGCCTCGGCCGCCAGCGCGCTGTCAGCTTGCACAGCGCGTCACCAGCCAGTCGACGCAGGTCAGACCCGTGAACGTGTCGACGTCGCCAGGTGGTGGATGAAGTAGACGAGCACGACGACGTCGACGAGCACCAAGCCGAGCGCCGTGGTGATCGACAGGTGCGGAACGAAGTCCCCCCGCGGGCCCGCTGGAGATCGAACCGAGGGCGAGGACGACGTAGACGAACGACGCGACGAACACCCCGAGCGTCACCTGCGTGCCGCGATCACGCGTGAAGTTGCGCAGGATCCTCGGCCCGAACTGGGTCGAGGCCAAGGTGAGGGCGACGATCGTGATCGAGAACACCAGACCGATGACGGTGATGATCGCCGCGGCGAGCGCGGTCAAGATCTCGCGGGCGGCGCCGGCCGATCCCTTGTCGACCCAGTCCGGCATCCCGAAGTCACCGCGGAAGGCGGCGCGATCGAGCAGGTAGGTGCCGAGGAACAACGCGAGGGCGACGATGATCAGCAGGCCGGGGACAACCCACAACGTCGCACGCAGCGCCTCGCGTCGCGATTCGGACAGGCGCAGCCGGGAGCGTGAGGTGCCGGTGGAGGTGTGCATCTGCACGTGCCGCGCCGACGGCGCGATCAGCTCGGCGTGACGATCACCACGACGTCGGCGTACGGCTCCTTCTTGCGCCGGACCACGTTGTTCAGTCGACGCAGCGTCCTGGTCACGCCGACCATCAAGCCGTACTTCGCCCTGACCTTGCTGCGTACGGTGTCCGCGTCCGCTCCGGTGTCGAGCATTGCTGTGCCGCTCGTCGGTGAGGTGCCCGGCTTCGCCCGGCCGCGCGCGTCCGACGGCTGCATCACCACCTTCGGATCGTTGCGCAGCCGCTTCGCCTTCCCCGACGTCGACGCCGTCCCGAACCCGAGCCTGCCGCCGTCGAGCCCGACCACCCACACCGGCGACGCCACCGGCGTCCCATCACGTTTGTAGGTGGTGAAGCTCATGTACTTCTCGTCCTGCAGGGCCATCTCAGAACGGTAGCCGTACCTGCCACTCGGCCCTGTCACTCCTGGCGGCGGATGAACTCGGCCATCCCGGGGACGGTGAACGCGATCCGGCCGTGTGCCGGCGCGTAGATCAGGCCCTTGTGGATCAGGTTGGCGCGCATCGGGCCGACGGCGCTCGCGGTGCGCCCTGTCCTCGTCGCGACCTCGCCGGAGGGGCTCGGCCCGTCGCCATCGGCGGCCATCGCCGCGAGGTACTCGCGCTCGGTCGGGGTGGCCCGCTCCCACCTGCTGCGGAAGAAGCCGGCGTCGAGGTTGCGCCACCCGAACTTGACACCGCTGACGGCATCGACCCTCGCCAGTGGCGACGAGGCCGCCACGTCCCACGTCCACTTGCCGAACTCCTGCAGGAAGTACGGATAGCCGTCAGCATGTTTGAGCACGTGGGCCAGGGCGTGGTCCGACCACGACACACCCTGTGCCTCGGCCGGCAGGACGAGCGCGGCTGCCGCCTGGTCGCGAGCGAGGGCGCCGATCGGCGAGTACTCGAACAGCCGCTCGGCATACGAGCGGGCGTCGGCGAGCACGCCGGGCAGCGACGGGAGGCCGGCACCGACGACGTAGAACTGGGCGTTGTGCTGCCCCGACTCGTGGCACGCCTGGCACACCGCGGCGAGCTCGTCCGCGTTCAGCTCCTGCATCTCGTCGATGAACACCGCCACCCCGGCGCCGAGGTCGTCGGCGGCGACGGCCAGATCGAACGCCAGATCGGTGAGGTCCGCGTAGAGCGCGCCGCTGTCGGCGCGACCGAGGTGGGCATCGATGTCGATGCCGACGGACAACGCACCGGAGGGATCGGCGCGCAGGCTGAACGACTTGAACGTGGCGAGGGCACGGCGGACCCGCTCGCGCGTCCGCCCGCTGCCGGTGACCTCGCGCAGCGACCGGTTCAGCGCGGCCGAGAGCTGCTCGCGCAGGGTGCGCGCGCCGGATGCGTCGGCCTCCACCTTGGCGGTGATCCAGCCCTCGTCCCGGGCGCGGGCCGCCATCTCGTTGAGCAGCACGGTCTTGCCGACGCCGCGCAGCCCGGTGAGCACGATGCTGCGGTTGTTCATCCCGCGCACGGCGCGCTGGCGCAGCACGTCGAAGCGGACGAGCTGGTCGCCACGGCCGACGAGCTCGGACGGCCGCAGCCCTGCACCGGGCGAGTACGGGTTGCGCACTGGGTCGATCCCGCGACTCTAGCACTCTCTAAGGAGATCTAGTGCTATCTAAGATATCGGTCTAGCGCGCAGCAGAACTGTGCAGACCGATGCCGGTGCGACGGCGCACGAGCCGGTCAGCGCATGAAGTAGCCGCTGACGTCGACCACCAAGTCGGTGCGCATGTACGTCGCGAAGCTGATCGTCGCCGGCGGGCCGCCGAGCCCTGTGAACGACAGGACGGCGCGGATCTCGCCGGCCGCCGAGGCGTTGCCGGCACTCACCAACGGCAGCACGCCACCCGGGTACGGCGTCACCCAGCCGGGCCCCGTGGTGTCGACGAGGGTGACGTTGTCCGCCAGCGCCAGCGCGTCGACGGGCACCGATGCCGGGGGCCTGACCGTGCCGGCGGCGCCACCGCCCGGCAGCTGCCCGAAGCCGAGCGGGATCCGGGTGTCGACCATCCGCTGCAGCGCCGTGGACACGAACCGGCCTGTCGTCCCTGCGGGCTGCGACCCGTCGGTGAACCAGCCCTCGACGTCGACCACGACGTCGGCGATGTTCAGCAGGTGCAGGTCGACGGCGCCATCCGCACCCAGCGGGACGACCACGAGGTTGGCGCGGATGTCGCCGCCGGGGTTGGTGTTGATGTTCGACGACAGCCGGTACGGCGCGCCGCTCGACGACGCGTAGACCACACCACCGGCGCCGGGCTGCCCGATCGCGGTGACGCTGAGCGCGACGGCGCCGATCCCGGTCGCCGGCATCCCGCCGCGCCCGGCGACCGGGACGCGCACGATCGGCAGGTCGGCGGTCGCAGGCAGCCGGGTGAACCGGTTCGCCGTGGACGCGGGCTCGCGCGTGTCGGCGATGCGCGTCGGCGCCAGGGGGGCGAACCGGCCGGCGGCCACGGGACCGGGCGCGGTGTCGAAGTAGCCGAGCACGTCGACCACGAGGTCGGCCGTCGAGTAGGTCGAGACCAGGAAACCGCCGCTCGCGTCCAGGGGCACGACCCCCGCGTCGGCGACGACCTCGTCTGGCACACCGTTGACGTTGGAGATCCCTGGCTTGGCCGTCCGTCCCGCCCATGCGGTGAGGTAGCCGGGTGTGCGGGGGTCGACGAACGTCAGGTTGACCAGCGCCGCACGCGTCGTCGCCCCGTTCACCGGCAGCTGGATGTAGCGGGTGGTGCCGGCGCGCACGGGCGCGATGGATGCTCCGTTCGCGTCGCGGCTGTCGTACACGCGGGTGCCCTGTCCGACGGACCGGAACGTGAGCGGACCAGAGGCGAGCTGCGCCGGCGCGGCGTAGGTGATCCTCCGCAGCGTCGAGTTGACCGCGTAATACAGGGCGAGCCCGCCACCCTCCTGTACGAACGTCATGTCGGTGATCCCGCCGGCGTCGGTCGCGAACGGAGCGTCGTAGTCGACCGCCCCGTTCGCCTGGCGCAGCCAGATCTTGCCTGACCCGCCGTCGCCGAACAGGTAGCCACCGTCGAACGCCGCCGGCCAGAAGCCGTTGGGGACGAACGCCCCTGCGGTGATGAACGTGCCGACAGGGTGCGGGTAGTCCGTCAGCGGGTCGGTGTAGCCGGATCCGGCCGGCGCCGCCGCGCACGGCGGGTTGGCGCCCTGCGGGCACACGCCCTCGCGGATCGGCCAGCCGTAGTTGGCCCCTGCCTGGCCGCGGTCGACCTCCTCTCGCGTGGTCTCCCCGACGTCGTTGACGAAGAACGTCTGGTTGCCGTTGTTCGGATCGAAGGCGAACCGGAACGGGTTGCGCAGACCCCACGCGTAGAGCTCGCGGCACGGCGTCGTCGGCGTGGACGGATCGTTGCCGCGCACCCGGCAATCGGCTGCTCCGGGGACGTTGGCCAGCGGGTTGTCCGGGAGGGCCGCGCCGGTCATCCGGTCGACGCGCAGGATCTTGCCGTTGAGCAGGCTGAGGTCCTGCGCCTGGTTGTTCGGACCGGACGGGTCGCGCGGGTTCTTGCCGCTGTCACCGATCGAGATGAACAGGTCGCCGTCCGCGCCGATCGCCAGATCACCTCCGTTGTGGTTCCCGCCGATCGCCCCGATGTTGTCGACCAGGATGACCTCGCTGGCGAGATCGATCGAGTCGCCGTTCATCGTGAAGCGGCTGACCCGGTTGACGCAGCCGGTGGCGACTGCCGGGTTGGTCGCGGTGTAGTACAGCCAGACCTGACGGTCGACGAGGAAGTCGCCGCTGATCGCGAAGCCGAGCAGACCCTTCTCGACCGTGGCGCACAGCCGGCCGGGCGGCATCGTCAGCGCCGGCGTGGGCAGCAGCACCCCACTGCGGGCGAGCCGCACCGTGCCGTTCTGGGTGAGCACCACGACGGTGCCGTCGGGAAGTGACCTGACCGTGGTGATCTCCGACGCGGACCCGATGCTCGTGTCGGTGAACCCGTTCTGCACGGCCGCCTCCGGCGTGGGGGCCGCGTGGGCACTCGTCGTCGAAGCCCCGCCACACACCACGAGCGAGGCGAGCGCGAACAACGCTGCCGCCCCGACGAACCATCTGCCACGCATCCATGCACCCCCACGCCGGTCGTTGCGCCGAGCCTACGTGGCGATCGCGCATCCTTTACCACGCATTGTGAGCGACCGCGTCCGCAGCGTGGCAGCCAGGCCGCAACGGTCGCCACGAAGGTCCCACGGTCCGACGTCTCGCCGCCGTGACCTGCGACTTCACAAGCTGTTCACAGAGGAGCAATGGAAGGGAAACCACGTCCTGAAAACCTGCGCCCCGCCTGACCGCCGTGGCTCGACCAGCGGACCTCGACTCGAAAAGGAATGATGAGTGGCCTACCAAGCTGAATACATCTGGCTGGACGGCGTGAAGCCGACGCCGTCGCTGCGCTCGAAGACGAAGGTCCTCGCCGACGGCAAGGCCCTGCCGATCTGGGGCTTCGACGGGTCGTCGACGGAGCAGGCGACCGGCGAGAACAGCGACTGCGTGCTCTCGCCGGTGTTCCAGTGCCCCGACCCGATCCGCGGTGGTGACAACGTGCTCGCGCTGTGCGAGGTGCTCAACGCGTCCGACATGAAGCCACACGTCACCAACACGCGCGCCCTTGTCGCGAAGGTCGCCGAGAAGCACGCCAAGGCCGAGATGATCTACGGCATCGAGCAGGAGTACACGATGCTCAAGGCCGACGGCACCCCGCTCGGCTTCCCCGCAGGCGGAGGCTTCCCAGCCCCGCAGGGCCCGTACTACTGCGGCGTCGGCACCGGCAGGGTGATCGGCCGCGAGATCATCGAGGAGCACACCCAGGCGTGCATCGACGCCGGACTCATGATCGAGGGCACCAACGCAGAGGTGATGCCCGGCCAGTGGGAGTTCCAGATCGGCGCTGCCGACGCGCTCACCGTCAGCGACCACCTGTACGTCGCCCGCTGGCTGCTGCACCGCATCGCCGAGGAGTACGACGTGATCATCTCCTTCGCGGCCAAGCCGGTGAAAGGTGACTGGAACGGCGCAGGTGCGCACACCAACTTCTCCACCAAGGCGATGCGCGAGAGCTACGAGCCGATCGAAGCGGCCTGTCAGGCCATCGGCAAGCGGATCGAGGCCCACATCAATGGCTACGGTGCCGACATCCAGAGCCGCCTCACCGGCGAGCACGAGACCGCGCCGTACAACAAGTTCAGCTACGGGGTGTCCAACCGTGGTGCGAGCATCCGCATCCCCTGGCAGGTCGCCAAGGAGGGCAAGGGCTACGCAGAAGATCGCCGGCCCAACTCCAACTGCGACCCCTACACGGTGACCAGGTTGATCCTCGAAAGCGTCTGCGGCTGAACGCCAACCTGATGGACAGGGGGTCCCGGAGGTCCGGGACCCCCTCTTGCGTTTTTCGAATCCACCCCCCGAAGACAAGACTGCCGAGGTGACCCTGGTGCAGGACCAACAACGCGACTACGTGCTCCGCACGGTCGAAGAGCGAGGGGTCCGGCTCATCCGCCTGTGGTTCACCGACGTGCTCGGCAACCTCAAGAGCTTCGCGATCAGCCCGGCCGAGTTGGAGAACGCGCTCGAGGACGGGATGACGTTCGACGGTTCTTCGATCGACGGCTACAGCCGCATCCAGGAGAGCGACGTCCTCGCCTTCCCCGATCCGAACACGTTCGAGGTGCTGCCGTGGGGGGATCCGCGATCCACCGAGGCGCGGGTCTTCTGCGACATCGCCAACCTCGACGGCAGCCCGTTCCGTGGCGATCCGCGCCAGGTGCTGCGGCGCAACCTCACCGCCGCGCACGACCGCGGCTACACGTTCTACGTCGCACCCGACATGGAGTTCTTCTACTTCGCCCCACCGCAGGCGGGCCAGGCCCCCGTACCGCTGGACGAGGGCGGGTTCTTCGACCTGACCACCACCGACGTGTCCGGGACGCTGCGCAAGCAGACCATCCGGACCCTGGAGACGATGAGCATCCCGGTGGAGTACAGCTTCCACGAGGACGCGCCGAGCCAGCACGAGATCGACCTGCGCCACACGGACGCACTGACGATGGCCGACAGCGTGATGACCTTCCGCCTCGTCGTCAAGGAGGTCGCCGCCAGCCAGGGTGTGCACGCGACGTTCATGCCCAAGCCGCTCGAGGGCGTGCAGGGCAGCGGGATGCACATGCACCTGAGCATGTTCGACGGCGACGACAACGCGTTCTTCGATGCGGACGACCCGTACAACCTGTCGACGCTGGCGAAGTGCTTCATGGCCGGACTGCTGCGCCACGCCGCCGAGATCACCGCTGTCACCAACCAGACGGTCAACAGCTACAAGCGATTGGTCCCCGGCTACGAGGCGCCGATCCACATCAGCTGGGCTCGCAACAACCGCAGCGGCCTGATCCGCGTCCCGATCGCCAAGCGCGGCAACGCCAGCGCGACCCGCATCGAGTACCGCTCGCCCGATCCGGCGTGCAACCCGTACCTTGCGTTCAGCGTGCTGCTCGCCGCCGGGATGCGCGGTGTCAGCGAGGGCTACGAGCTGCCGCCCGAGGCGGACGCCAACCTGTTCGAGATGAGCGACAGCGCACTGGCCAAGCTCGGCATCGACCACCTCCCGCAGTCGCTGAGCGACTCACTGAAGGTGATGGAACGCTCGACCCTCGTCCAAGAGGCGCTTGGCGAGCACATCTTCGAGTGGTTCCTACGCAACAAGCGCAGCGAGTGGAAGGCGTACAAGACCCATGTCAGTGCCTTCGAGCATGACCGCTACCTGCGGGCTTTGTAGAGGATGAGCGACATCATGGACCTCATCGTCGTCTACCCGGATCCGCCCCCCTCGGATCTGGCGCGGACGTTGGATCTCGCCGGGTACCGCTGGAAGGCGTGCACCTCCGCCGAGGAGGCGGCGCGCAACGAGCCGGTCACCGGATGGGCAGGAGCGGTGGTGTTCTGCGCGGAGGACCCGGAGGGCGCGTGGGCGTTCTGCCGCGTGCTGCGCAAGCGCGACCTGCCGGTCTCGCCGTTGCTCGTGCTCGTCGGCGGCGGGCAGCTGTCCGACCTCGAGCTGCGCGACGAGCTGTTCGACGACTTCTGCCTGACCCCGTTCCACCCGACCGAGGTCGAGGCCCGCCTGCGCCACATCCTGTTCCGCGGCGGCACGGAGAGCCGTCCGGAGATGGTCGAGTACGGCGGCCTGGCACTCAACCTGGAGACGTACCAGGCGCTGATCGAGGGACGACCGCTCGACCTGACGTTCATGGAGTACGAGCTGCTCAAGTTCCTCGCCCAGAACCCCGGCAAGGTGTTCACCCGCGAGATGCTGCTCAGCAGGGTGTGGGGCTACGAGTACTACGGCGGGGCGCGCACCGTCGACGTCCACATCCGCCGCCTGCGCGCCAAGCTCGGCGAGGAGCACGCCAACCTCATCCAGACGGTGCGCTCCGTGGGATACCGATTCGGCCAGAGCCGCTGGGCGGCCTGACCGCCCCAGAGGCTGTCTGACGCCGCGTCAGGCAGCTGCCGAGACGGCAGAACCGACCAGCGCGGCGAACGCCACCTCGCCGGCCGCGTTCGGGTGCAGCTCGTCGCTGGAGAGCAGCTTCTTCGACCTGTCCGATGCGACCGCGTACCAGGAGGCCACCGTGGTGTGGGCGCGCTTGGACGTCTCGGCGCGCAGCACGGTGTTGAACACCTTGGTCTGATCGAGCGCTGCGGGAAGGTAGACGTCGACCCACACCACCGGAGCGTTCGCCGGCGGCATCGCCAGCATCGCGTCGATCAGCTCCGCGTAGCCGCCGGCATCGGCCTTGTTGACGTCGTTGGTGCCCAGGGCGAAGACCCACACGTCAGGCCGGACGCCGATCTTGAGCAGGTTGGTCAGCGCCTGCTTGCCGTTCAGCGGGCTGTCCTTGCCGTTGCCGACCTCGATCCGCCGGCTGACCTCCGCGTCGATGACGACGTCGCCGATCCCCTCGGCGGCGAACACCGTTGTCAGCGCGGGCTTGGATCTCGCGGTGATCGAATCGCCGATCATCGCCACCGATGTGACCGGGGCCGAATCGCCCGGCGCCGTCGGCTGGACCGGCAGCGCGAGCCGCGTCGTCGATGCGGTGGGCTCCGGTGGTGCCGACGTCTGGCCGGGCGGCGACGTCGTGCCATCCGCGCACGCCGCGATGAACGCCAACCCGGCGAGGAGGAACCCGCGGCGCGGCAGACGGGGAGTGCGGTCGGCTGCCATCGAGGCAAGTCTGCTGGATGGCTGCGGCGATCCGACGTCGCGACGTCGTCGGCCGTACCGGCCACGGCCGGCCCGGAACGGCCCGAATCAGCACGGAACGGCCCGGCACGTCGACGTCAGGCGATGCCCTGGACGCGCTTCGCGTGCGCGGCGTGGGCGGTGAGCACGTGCTCGACGTCCGGGTGGACGAGCCGGCCGTCGCGCACGACGAACCGGCCGTGGACGATCGTGTGCCACGCCCCGGTCGGGCCGCATCGCAGCCACGCCTCGATCGGGTCGGCGACCGCGCCGGAGAACACCGGCCCGGTCAGCCGCCACACCGCGAGGTCGGCGACGGCTCCTGGGGCGAGCACGCCGAGCTCGCCGTCGCGGGCGAGGCAGCCTGCCCCGCCGAGCGTCGCGCACTCGAGCGCCATGCGCGCCGTGCCCGCAGCTGCGCCGTCGCGCAGCTTGGCGAGGAGCATCGCCTGGCGGGCCTCCATCCACAGCGACCCGCTGTCGGCCGACGACGACCCGTCGACCCCGAGCCCGACCCGCGCGCCGGCGGCGATCAGCGCCACGACAGGGGCGATGCCGGAGGAGAGGATCAGGTTGCTGCTCGGGCAGTGCGCGACGCCGATCCGCGCCGCTCCGAGCCGGCGCACCTCGTCGGCGTCGGGCATCACGCAGTGGGCGACCCACGTGCGCTGCGACGCCCAACCCGTGCGTTCGAGGTACTCCGTCGGCCGGCAGCCGAACGTGGCCACCGAGAAGGCGTCGTCCTCTGCGTTCTCGGCGAAGTGGGTGTGCAGGCGCACGTCGAGCCGCTCGGCGAGCTCGGCGGAATGGACCATCAGCGCCTCGGTGACCGTGAACGGGCTGCACGGCGCGAGGGCGATGCGCACCATCGCCCCGTGCTCGCGGTCGTGGTGGGCGGCGACAGCGGCCTCGCAGGCGGCGAGGATCTCGTCGTCGTCGCCGACGACGTCGTCGGGTGGCAGCCCGCCGTCCTTCTCGCTGAGCGACATCGAGCCACGAGTCGGATGGAAGCGGATGCCCAGCTCGCGCGCCGCCGCCACCTCGGCGCCGAGCAGGTCGCCGGCCGTGCGCGGATGGAGGTAGAGGTGGTCCGTCGAGGTGGTGCACCCGCTCAGCGCGAGCTCGGCCAGGCCGACGAACGCGCTGGCGTACACGGCCTCCTCGTCGATGCCCCGCCACAGCGGGTAGAGCGACTGCAGCCACCCGAACAGCGGCTTGTCGGTCATCGGCGGGTAGGCGCGGGTGAGGTTCTGGAACATGTGGTGGTGCCCGTTGACGAGCCCCGGCGTCACGAGGCAGTCGGCGACGTCGACCGTCTCGGCGGCTGCAGGCGGCGCCTCCGTGCTCGTTCCAACGGCCTGCACGAGCCCGCCCGTGACCGCCACCCAGCCGCCGGCCAGCTCGCGGCGCTGACCATCCAGCGTCGCGACCAACCGGGCGTTGCGCAGAACGAGATCGGCCATGGTCAGTTCATTCTCCCGCGAGCGAGTCGACGATCAGCGCGATGTCGGCGACCGAGGTGCGCGGGTTGACGATGCACAGGCGCAGCACGGTCTCGCCGTTCCATGACGACGGCACGACGAACGCCTCACCGGCGGCGAGGATCTCGTCGCTCCACAGCTGATAACGGCCCGGCGTCCAGCCGAGCCGGCGGAACAGCAGGACGCTCAGCTCCGGTGGCATCAGCAGTTCGAGGTGCGCCGCGTCGTCGATCAGCTCCGCGGCACGGCGGGCGACGTCCAGGGTCGTCTCGATCGCGTCTCGGTAGGCGTCGGTGCCGTACGTCGCGAGGCTGAACCAGAACGGCAACCCACGGGCTCGCCGGCTGAGGTGGTGGGCGTAGTCGCTCGGGTTCCACTCGGGATCGCCATCGTGGTGGAGCTCGTCGAGGTACTCGGCGTGGTGGGTGTGCGCGGCGCGCGCCGTGCCAGGGTCGCGGTAGACGAGCGCGCAGCAGTCGAAGGGCGCGAACAACCACTTGTGCGGATCGACGATGAAGCTGTCGGCGCGCTCGATCCCTGCGTACTTCGACCGGACGCTGGGCGCAGCGAGACCTGCGCCCCCGTAGGCGCCGTCGACGTGCAGCCACGTGCCGAGCTCGCCGGCGACGTCCGCTGCGCCGGCGAGGTCGTCGACGACCCCGGAGTTCGTCGTGCCGCAGGTGGTGACCACCGCGAACAGCCGCTCTCGGTCGACGTCGGCCATCGCCGCAACGGTGGAGCGCAGCGCATCGCCACGCATCCGCCCGACCTCGTCTGCGGGCACGACGAGGACGTCGGCGTCCATCGCCCGCGCCGCGGACGCGACGCTCGAGTGCGCGCCCTTCGACGCGAGGAGCAGCCCGCGCGTGCGATCCAGCCGTCCCGCGGCGCGTGCCCGCCACCGGTACCTCGCGGCGATCAACGCGCTGAGGTTGCCGGCGGTGCCACCGCTGACGAACACGCCGCCGGCCTCCGCCGGCAACCCGGCCAGGTCGGCGATGTAGCGCAGCGCCTCGTTCTCCGCGAACACTGCGCCGCCGCCTTCGAGCCACGATCCGGCGTAGATGCTCGACGCGCCGACGACGAGGTCGAACAGGATCGCCGCCTCGGTCGGCGCAGCCGGCACGAACGACAGGAACCGCGGGTGGTCGACGGAGATGCACGCCGGCGCGAGCACCGTGTCGAAGATGCGCAGCGCCTCCAGGCCGCCGATCCCGCCCGGAGTGACGGTGACCCCGGCCATCGCGCGCAGCTCGCCAGGCGTGCGCGGGCCGTCGAGCGGTGGATCGACGCTGACCCGTTCGACGGCGTAGCCGACGATCGCCTCCGTGAGCACCTGGCTATCGGCGTCGTGGAGGTGCATCTCGGGCGTCGCGAGCCCGGCTCAGGTGTTCAGGTCGAGCAGCTCGCTGCCCGCGTTGCGCACCTCGGCGTCGCGGTTGAGGATCCACCCGAGCGCGGCCGCGAGGAGCGCAGCGCTGATGCACACGATCACCGGGATCAGCGCCAGCACGACGAGGATGGCGATGGCGCCCGGCATCCGCTCACCTTAGTGGGAGGTACGCCCACGCTTCGATCTCCACGGCGCCTCCTGCTGGCAGCCCGGCGACCCCGATCGTGCTGCGCGCCGGGCGGTGGTGCCCGAAGCCGGCGACGTACGCCTCGTTGAACGTCGCGAACGTGTCCATGTCGGTGAGGAAGCACAGCGTCTTGACGATGTGGTCGAGCGTCGCGTCCATCGCGGCGAGGTGCACGGCGAGGTTCTCGATCGCCTGTGCGGTCTGCTCGGCGACGCCGCCGTCGACGATCTTGCCGCCGCGCAGGCCGAGCTGACCGCTGACGATGATCCAGTCTCCGGCTCGGACGACAGGGGTGTAGGGGCCGACTGGTGCGCTCATGGACGCATCGTAGAGGGGTGAGCCGCGGCCCCTCGTCCTGCGCGCACGGCTACGGTGACGGACCGTGATGCGCACCTCGCGGCGACAGTTCCTGATCGCCGGCGGAGCCGCCGCGCTGCTGGCCGCATGCGGCAGTGACTCGAAGAAGTCGGGTTCCGGCACCGGCGCTGCGTCGGAAGCCGGTTCCGACAGCGTCTCCTTGCGGCTGACCAACTCGCCGTTGTTCGTGCCGGGTGAGAGCCGGCTGGCGGTCTCGCTGGTCGACTCGACGTCGACGTTGCTCGGCACCGGTCCCGCCACCCTGAACGCGACGATCACCGACGGGGAGGGCAGGAAGGTGCTGGGTGGCCTCTCCGCCGCCCTGCACGCCGACGGGATCCCCCAGGCCTACTGGCCGTTCCGTTTCACGATCGACCAGCCCGGCTTCTACCAGCTGCGCGTCGACGGGACCGACCCGAACAGCGGCTACTTCGGGGTGTTCAACCCGTCGCAGGTGACGATGCCGCGGATCGGCTCCGTGATGGCCCCGTTCGACACACCGACCGTGGCCGACCACCGCGGCGTGGAACCGTACTGCTCACTGACCCCTGACCCATGCCCGCTGCACGACGTCACCCTCACCGATGCGCTGAAGACCGGCAAGCCGCTGGCGTACATGATCGGTACGCCCGCGCACTGCCAGACAGGGGCGTGCGCGCCGGCACTGCAGTTCCTGGTCGCGGCGCGCCGGCGCGTCGGCGACGCGGTGACGATGGTGCACGCCGACGTCTACGCCGACAACGCCGGCACCAAGCTGGCGCCGGCTGTCGACGCGCTCGGGATCGACTACGAGCCGGTGGTCTACTTCTGCGCTCCGGACGGCACGATCACGGACCGCCTCGACGGGATCTGGGATCAGTCGGAGATCGACCAGCGCGTCGATGCACTGGTGGCGCGCACGTCGTCGACAACGACGTCGAGCACCTCTGTCAACCCGACGACGGGCTGAACCGGGGGATCAGCTGAACGACGAGCCGCACCCGCAGGTGCGCGTGGCGTTCGGGTTGGTGATGGCGAAGCCGGCCTGGTTGAGGCCGTCCTTGTAGTCGAGTGTGGCGCCGGCGAGCAGCTGCGCCGAGGCCTGGTCGACGACGACCTGGACCTGGGTGCCGGACGAGCCGAACACCGCCTTCTCATCATCCGCGGCGAGGTCGCCGTCGAAGAACATCTCGTACGAGAACCCGCTGCACCCGCCGGGACGGACGGCCACGCGCAACGCGAGATCGATCGCACCTTCGGCTTCCAGCAGTTCCTTGACCTTGACGGCAGCGGCGTCGGTGAGCGTGATCACGGTGCGTCTCCTTCCGAACAATCGTTCTCCTTGGCGATTGTACCGTGCTGGCAACCGTAGAATTGCCGTCGTGCTTCGCGATGCCCCGCCACCGACCAACGAGGCGGTCACCGACCTGCTCCGTTCGGTGGTCGACCCCGAGCTCGGCGCGGACATCGTCTCGCTCGGGATGGTCTCCGGCGTCGAGGTCTCGGCGGACGGAGTGGCCACGGTCGCGATCAAGCTGACCATCGGCGGGTGCCCGCTGCGCGGCCAGATCAAGAAGGACGTCGAGACCCGCGTCGCCGTCCATCCCGGCGTGACCGACGTGCGCATCGAGTGGGGCGAGATGTCCAGCGACGAACGCAGCGACGTGATGCTCAAGGCGCGCTGGAACGCGCGCAGCAACGCCCCCGACACGGAGGTGCCGCAGACGGCGCGGATCCTCGCGATCGCCAGCGGCAAGGGCGGGGTCGGCAAGAGCTCGGTCACGGTCAACCTCGCTGCGGCCGTCGCTGCACAGGGCTTCACCGTCGGCGTGCTCGACGCCGACATCTGGGGGTTCTCCGTGCCCCGCCTGCTGGGCATCGACGAGCGGCTCGAGGCGCAACCGGTCGAGGGCTCCGACAAGCCGAAGATCATCCCCAACGAGCGCAAGATCGGCCGGGGCCTGCTCAAGGTGGTCAGCACCGGCTTCATGGTCGGCGAGGACACGGCACTGATGTGGCGCGGTCTGATGCTCACCAAGGCGGTCGAGCAGTTCCTGCGCGATGTGCACTGGGGCGAGCTGGACTACTTGTTCATCGACATGCCGCCCGGCACCGGCGACGTGCAGATGGGGCTGGCGCGGATGCTGCCGCGCACGGACCTGCTGATCGTCACCACACCGGCGCTCGCCGCGCAGAAGGTCGCGGCTCGCGCCGCCGACATGGCCCGGCGGAGCTTCCTGCGGGTCTGCGGCGTGATCGAGAACATGAGCTCGTTCACCGACGCTCACGGCGACACCTACGAGCTGTTCGGCAGCGGCGGCGGCCAGGCGCTGGCCGACGAGATCGGCGTCGAGCTGCTCGGCCAGGTGCCGCTCGAGGCTGCCGTGTCGGCAGCCGGAGATGCGGGCGAGCCAGTCGTGCTGCGCGGCAAGGGCCCCGCTGCCGACGCGTTCCGGGCGATCGCGGCGCGGATCGTCAGCGACATCGCCCCGCCGGTCAACATGGCCGGGTGCTCGGCGCGGATGCTCTCGCTGATGGTCGCCGCGCTGGAGTCGCGCGACGAATCCAACGCCGGCGAGCAGGTCGCCGAGGTGGCCCCGAGCACGTCCGCGTGACCTCCGGCGAGGTCCACCCGCCGGCCTGAGCCGCTGGTGTCGCAGCGGCCACACTGTTGCCTCAGTCCAGCGAGTCGTAGTCGTCGTCGCCGGGCAGCGCGACGCCCAGCATCGTGCCGCCCTCGCCGACACGCACCTTGGGCAGGAT
>JBBQTN010000097.1:0-18345 GCA_038213195.1 Acidimicrobiales bacterium
GTTGCGCAGCGCCTCGCCCCACCCGTCGATCCACAGCATCCACTCGACGTCTCCGCTGCCCTCCGGCACGTAGTTGTGGATCGCGTGGTCGAGCTGGCCGATCGCCGTCGGCGCGGCGTGCACCTCGGCCTCCAACTCGGCCAGGTCCTTGCGTGCGTAGTGGGCGAACGCCTCGGCGAGCAGCTGCTCCTTCGAGTCGAAGTGGTAGTGGATGAGACTGCTGGAGACGTCGAGCCGCCGCGCCACATCGCTGATCCGCGTGCCGGCGAAACCTCGCTCGATGACCACTGCGCAGGTCGTCTCGAGGATCTCGGTCCGGCGCTCTTCGACGGTCGGTTTCTTCACTGCGGCGCACGTTATCGCTGCCCATCGGCTCCACTGCGGCAACTGCTGCGAGCGCTGTCTAGCGTCGCCGCCCATGACCAGTGCTGATCCCGCAACCCGCCTGACGAAGCTCTCCCGCTCGGTCGCGGGCAAACGGGTGATCGTCACCGGCGCGGCCTCCGGGATGGGACGGGCGACGGCGCACCTGTTCTCCGACGAGGGCGCGCGGGTCGCGGTCGTCGACATCGGCGCCGAGCGGGTGCTCGCCGTCGTCGACGAGATCCGTGCCGCGCACGGCCACGATGCCGCGGAGGGGTTCGTCTGCGACGTCGGCTCGCACGACGAGCTCAAGCAGCTCGTCGCCGGTGTTGTCGCCACGTTCGGCGGGATCGACGTGGTGGTCAACAACGCCGGCATCTCGCGGCCCAACTCGGCGCTGCAGGAGGAGGACAGCTACGAGGCGAACTGGGCCGAGACGCTGAACGTCAACCTCACCGCGCACTCGCGTCTGATCAGGCTGTGCCTGCCGTACCTGCGCGAGGCCGACGGCGGCGGGCGGGTCGTCAACATCGCCTCCACCGAGACCATCGTCACCAGCGCCGGTGGCGCGGCGTACACCGCGGCGAAGGCCGGTGTGGTCGGGCTGACGAAGAGCTTCGCGGTCGAGCTCGGGCGCCTCGGGGTGAACGTCAACTGCGTCTGCCCCGGCCCGATCCGCACCGGCATGACGGCCGGGATCGCCGACGAGGCCAAGGAGATCTACGCCAAGCGCAGGGTCCCGCTGCGCCGCTACGGCGATCCGGAGGAGGTCGCGCAGATGACCCTCAACCTGTGCCTGCCGGCGGCGAGTTTCACCAACGGGGCGATCATCCCCGTCGACGGCGGGATGACCATCCGCCACACGTAGCCCGCCGTGGGGCGCCGCCCTAGCCTGAGCCGTCGTGCAACGGCTCCGTCAGCTCGCCAGCCGCACCCGCCGTGAGGGGATCACGCCTGCTGAGTTCCGGCGGATCTGCGTCGTCGCGTTCGCACTGCTGTGCGTGATCGTGGTCAGCGGCGCGGCGGTCCGCCTCAGCGGCTCCGGTCTCGGCTGCAACGACTGGCCGCGGTGCAACAGTCGGCAGTTGGTCGACGTCGGAACGCAGCACGCGGCGATCGAGCAGGTCAACCGGCTGTTCACGGGCCTCGTCGCGGTGGTCGTGATCATCGCCGTGCTCGGCGCGCTCGTCCGCCGACCGCGCCGTCGCGACCTCACCTGGTTGTCGTGCGGCCTCGTCGTCGGTGTCATCGGCCAGGTCGTGCTCGGCGGGATCACCGTGCTTGTCCGTCTCCACCCCATCGCGGTGCAGAGCCACATGCTGCTGTCGATGCTCCTCGTCGCCGATGCGGTCGTGCTGCTGGTGCGCGCCGGCCAGCCCGACGGGCAGCGCGTCAGCAACGTCCAACCGCGCACGCTGGTGCGGGTGCGCTGGGTGGTCGCGTCGACCGGGCTGGCGATCGTTGCCGGCACCGTCGTCACCGGCACCGGCCCCCACGCCGGCGACGAGCGGGCGCGACGCTTCGACCTCGCGATCACCACGGTCACCCGCGTGCACGGGCTCGTCGTGTGGGGCGCCGCCGCGACCGCGGTGGCGCTGCTGTGGCACCTGCGCACGATGCCGCGCGACCGCAAGGTGCTCGATGCGCCGATCTACGCGTGGTGCATCGCCGCCGGTGTGCAGGCGACCATCGGCTACGTGCAGTACTGGAGCGGCGTCCCGGCGGGTCTGGTCGCTGTGCACGTCGCCGGCGCGACCACGCTGTGGTCGGTGACCGTGTGGCTGGCCTGCACCACCACGCGCGTTGTCGTGACCGAGCCGGCGCCCGGTCAGCCCGCCGTCGAGGTCGCCAGCACGGCGTGATCCAGGTCGCTCACCGAGACCAGGGTGTGCGTGCCGTCGCTGCCGAAGGCGACCGTCACCTGGGCGCCGGTGGGATGCGCGGGCGGGAGTGGCCGGGGGAACCAGTCGCGCCCGTTCGTCGACACCAGCAGCACCGGGTCTGGTCCGAGCCGGGCACCGAGCCACCAGCGGTCGCCGTCGTGGACCAGCGCCGTGACCTGGGAGACGATGTTCGACACGGTCGTGGTCTGCGACGTCAGGATCTGCGCGTGCCAGTCGACGCCGTCGGTTGACGACCACGTGCACAGGCTGCTGTTGCCGTCGACCGTCACGGTCCCGCCGGCGAGCAGACCGTCCGGGCCCTCGGCCACGGCGGTCATCGACGACCGCGCCCCACCGGCCGCCGGCGGCACGTGCGCACGTTGCCACGTGCTCGGATCGGCGGTCGTCCACACCCGTGCACGCGTCGTTGCGTCGTGTCCGGTCGTGGCGAAGCCGTCGCCGACCGCGACGTAGCTGCCGTCGCGGCGCGCCGTCACCGCCACTGCGATCGACTGCTCGCCTGCCTCTGAGCGCAGGCCGGGCGCATCCGTGTAGAGCACGACGTCGCTACCGGTCGGGGTGGCCCACGCGCATCCCCCGGCGAGGTCGGTGCGCGGGTCGACCCGTCCGCCGATGATCAGGAACTCGCGTCCCGCTGTCGCCTGGGCGAGCAGGAGCGAGCGTGGCCCTCCGAACAGTTCGAAGTCCGCCGACACCTCGCGCAGGGTCGTGCCGACGAGGTGCCACGAGGCGCTGCGCGGCATCGCGTGGAAGCCGCCGGTCTGCGCGCCGATCGCGATCAGGCCGAGGTCGCCGACGCCGATCGAGTACAGCTCGGAGATGTTGCCGTAGAACGTCAGCGGTGCCGCCGACACGGCGTGCAGCGAGGTCGGCGTCGGGCCGCTCCAGAGGCGGGGGGAGTGGGTGCCGTCGGTGGCGAGCACCGAGCCGCATGCCCACCACGTCCCGGCGTGCACGCGGATGTCGCGAACCCGCGCCCCCGTCTCGAGCTCGAGCGGCTCGACGCGCGCCGGCGGAGTCGAGCATGCCCACACCGCCGCGGCGACGCCGGCGCCGAGCAGGAGCGTCCGCCGGCTGATCCGGCCGGATGCTTCCCCCACGTCCCCCCTTGCACTGCGCCCCGTCATCGTGCGAC
The DNA here is from genome assembly GCA_038213195.1 of Acidimicrobiales bacterium. GTDB lineage: Bacteria > Actinomycetota > Acidimicrobiia > Acidimicrobiales > Ilumatobacteraceae > JAODBQ01. The sequence goes on from JBBQTN010000097.1 coordinate 3,403, forward strand.
CGCCTCCCGCGGTGTGCGGATGATCACTTCGGCGCCGCGTGCCGAACCGACCTGCTCGATGATCCGCTTGCTGCGCTCGCTCATCCGCCGCCGAGGTAGGCGGCCTTCACCGCAGGGTCGTCGAGCAGGTTCACCGCGTCGTCGCTCTTGACGATCGTGCCGGTCTCGAGGACGTACGCCCGGTTGGCGCGCTTGAGCGCCTGTGCCGCGTTCTGCTCGACGAGCAGCACGGTCGTGCCCTGCTGGTTGATCTCGGTGATGATCTCGAAGATCTGCGCGATCAGCATCGGCGCGAGCCCCATCGACGGCTCGTCCAGCAGCAACGCCCGTGGCCTGGCCATCAGCGCGCGTCCGATCGCGAGCATCTGCTGCTCGCCGCCCGACATCGAGCCGCCCGCCTGCGACTTGCGCTCGGCGAGCCGCGGGAACAGGTGGAACACGCGGTCGAGGTCAGCGGCGCGCATCGCCGACTTGCGGTCGCGGCGGGCGTAGCAACCCATGTCGAGGTTCTCCATCACCGTCATCCCGGGGAAGATGCCGCGGCCTTCCGGCGATTGGCAGATGCCGAGCTCTGTGCGCTTGTGGGCCGGCATCTTGGTGATGTCCCGCCCGTCGAAGCTGATCCGTCCGGACGTGGCGTTTCGGATACCGGAGAGGGTCTTCAAGGTGGTCGACTTGCCGGCACCGTTGGCGCCGATCAGCGTCACGATCTCGCCCTCTTCGACGTGGAAGGAGATGCCCTTGATCGCCTCGATCCGGCCGTAGTGGACGTGCAGGTTCTCGACCTCAAGCAACATCGTGGGGCTCCCCGAGGTAGGCGGCGATCACGTCCGGGTTGGCGCGGATCTCGGCGGGCAGGCCCTCGGCGATCTTGCGTCCGAAGTCGAGCACCACGATGCGGTCGGTGACGCCCATCACGAGGCTCATGTCGTGCTCGATCAGCAGCACCGTGTACCCCTGGTCGCGGATCTGGCGGATCAAGCCCATCAACTCGACCTTCTCTGCGGGGTTGAACCCGGCCGCTGGCTCGTCGAGGCACAGCAGCTTCGGCTCGGTGGCCAGGGCGCGGCAGATCTCCAGGCGCCGCTGGTAGCCGTACGGCAGGTTCTTCGCCGCCTCGTGGGCGCGGTCGGCGATGCCCATGAAGGTCAGCAGCTCCATCGCCCGCTCCAGCCCGTGCTGCTCCTCACGACGGAACCGAGGCAGGTGGAACATCGCCGACCCGACGCCGGCGCGGTGGTGGGCGTCCGCGCCGACCTGCACGTTCTCCAGTGCCGACATCTCCGGGAAGAGGCGGATGTTCTGGAACGTCCGCGCGATCCCGAGCTTGGTGATCTTGTGCCTTTGCAGCTTGCCGAGCGGCTTGCCATCGAAGCGCACCTCGCCGGAGGTCGGCTCGTAGACGCCGGTCATGACGTTGAAGCACGTCGTCTTGCCGGCGCCGTTCGGCCCGATCAGGCCGAGGATCTCGCCGCGCGAGATCGAGAAGTCAACGGCGTTCAGCGCAATCAGGCCGCCGAACTGCATCGTCACCGTGCTGATCTCGAGCAGCGGTCCGCGGTCAGGATCGCCGGCGTCACTCACGTGGGATGCCTTCGTCGGCCAAGGTGATGTGGTCCTCTGTGACACCCGCGTCGTGGATCTCCTCGTCGATCGCGAACGGGACCTCTCCGCCATCGAGTGGCACCGCCTGTGCGGCGCGCAGGCTCCGCCGTCGCGGCCACAGGCCCTGCGGCCGGAAGATCATCACCAGCACGAGCGCCAGCCCGAACCAGAAGTAGCGGCTGGTGTTGAAGAAGCGGAACTTCTCCGGCAGGTACGACACGAGCACCGCTCCGAGGATCACCCCGGGCATGTGCCCCGGTCCGCCGAGGACGACGGCGGCGATGAACAGGATCGACAGCTGCAACTGGAAGTTGTCCGGCGAGATGAACTGCGTCTTCGTCGCGTACAGCGTGCCGGCGAGCCCGCCGATCGCGGCGCCGATGGCGAACGCCCACAGCTTGAACACGAACGTCGGGACGCCCATCAGCGCGGCGGCGTCCTCGTCCTCGCGGATCGCCGTCCACGCTCGGCCGACCCGGCTGTGCTCGAGCCGGTGGTGGAAGAAGTAGACGATGATCACCATCGTCAGCCCGAGGTAGTAGAACGCGTTGAGGTGCAACGCCCCGAACTTGAGCGGCCCGATGTTCGGCGGGAAAGGGATGTTCGTGATCCCGTTGGCGGCACCCAACCAGTCGAACTTCTGGGCGAGCAGGCGGATGATCTCGCCGAAGCCGAGCGTGACGATCGCCAGGTAGTCGCCGCGCAGGCGCAGCGTCGGTGCGCCGAGCAACAGGCCGGAAGCCATCGCCACGACCATCGCGATCGGCACGCAGATCAACCACGGTAGGTTGCCGTGCTTCGAGCTGAGCACGGCGACGGTGTACGCGCCGATCGCGTAGAAGCCGACGTAGCCGAGGTCGAGCAGCCCGGCGAGACCGACGACGACGTTGAGGCCGAGGGCTGCCAGGACGTAGACGATGATCGTGCCGCCGAGCACTGACGGGAAGTTGGATGTCGTCGTCTGGATCAGGGGCAGGTCGAGCAGTGGCAACAGGTAGGCGAGGGCGATCCCGACCACGCCGAGGGCCCACCTCGCGGGCTTCGGGACGGCGCGCCAACGCGCGCTGAGGGCACGCTTGAAGTCGGACGCGGCGGCGATGCGCTCGCCGAACACCGACTTCGCCGCGGCGGTCGGCGGCGCTGACGACGAGGACGGCAGGTTGGTCATGCCTTGCTCCTGCCGAGCGATTCACCGAGCAGGCCCGTCGGGCGGACCATCAGGACGAGCACGAGCACCACGAACGCGGTGACGGTTCCCATGTTCTGGTCGGAGCCGAACATGCTCGCGCCGTACGTCTCCAGCACGCCGAGCAGCAGACCGCCGAGGAGCGCTCCGCGGATGTTGCCGATGCCGCCGAGCACCGCTGCGGTGAACGCCTTGATCCCCAGCAGGAACCCGAGGGTGTTGCGGGTGTGACCGTTGTACAGCTCGTACAGGAACGCCGCACCACCCGCCATCAACCCGCCGACGAGGAAGGTGATGACGATCACCCGGTCGACGTTGACCCCCATCAGCTTCGCCGTGTCGGAGTCCTGTGCGACGGCACGGATGCCGCGCCCGACGCGGGTCCGGTTGACGAAGGTGAACAGCAGCGCCATCATCACCAGCGCGGCCCCGACGACGATCACGTAGGTGTTCTGGACCCGCGCGCCGAAGATGCCGAACAGTCGCGCCGGCCGAAGCAGCCGTGGCACCGAGTAGTCGACTCGCTGCTTCGGCCCCCACTCGCCCATCGCCTCGGAGATCGCGAAGCTGGCTCCGATCGCCGAGATCAGGAACACGAGTCGCGGCGCGTTGCGTCGCCGCAGCGGCCGGTAGGCGACCATCTCCAACACCACCGCGCCGGCGCCGCCGATCGCCATCGACACCAGCAGGCAGAAGGCGAGTGCTCCGATCAGCGCCCATCCGGTCCTGAACTGGTCGCCACTGCCGATGCCCAGGATCCCGATGGCGATGAACGATCCGAAGGTGGCGACCATGAACACGTCGGCGTGGGCGAAGTTGATCAGGCGGAGCACGCCGTAGACGAGCGTGTAGCCCATCGCGATCAGCGCGTAGACCGAGCCGATGACCAGCCCGTTGACGGTGCTCGGCCAGAAGAAGCTGACGAAATCGTGTGGGGTCACCCTTGCTCCTCAACCCTTCGGTCGACTGATCGGCAAGAGGTCGGGGTCGATCACCGGCCCCGACCTCTTGCTTTCGCGCGCATCGGTCAGGCGGGGATCAGGCCCTTCGAGACGAGCTTGCCGCCCGTCACGACGGTGTAGAACACCGCAGAACCGGCGGGCTCACCCGTCGCGTCGAACTTGACCTCCTTGGTGATCCCGGGTGCGCTGTAGGCGGTCACGAACGCCGCCAGCGATGCCCTGTCGACCTTGCCGGCGGCGATGCCGGCGAGGAACACGCGGGCGCAGTCGTACGCCTCGGGTGAGTAGAGCGCGGGGTCGGTGCCGTACTTGGCCTTGAACTCGGCCTGGAACGCCGGGTTGACGTCCGGCGGGGCGCCGGTCGCCGTGAGGTACGCACCCTCCGCTGCGGCACCCGCACCGCTGATGAAGCCGACGTCGAGCGAGCCGTCGCCGGAGACGAAGGCACCCTTGTAACCGGCGTCACGCAGCTGGCTGACGAGCTTCGACGCCTCGGCGTAGTAACCGCCGTAGAACACCGTGTCGACGCCGGCCTGGGTGACCGCCGTGACGGCCGCTGAGTAGTCGGCGGCCTTCGGGTCGATGTTCGCGTCCTTGACGTCGAGTGGGCCGAGCAGCTTGCGGACCGAATCGGCGAGGCCCTTGCCGTACTCGGAGGCGTCGTCGATCACGCCGACCTTCGTTGCCTTGATGGTCGTCTTGATCAGGCTGACCACGCCGGGTGCCTGCTTGTCGTCGTTCGCCAGGATGCGGTGGAACATCTTCCAGCCGTTGGTCGAGAGCAGGGCGTTGGTCGCGCCCGGGGTGATCATCGGCAGCGTGGCGGCCTCGAGCTTGGGCATCACGGCCTTGGTCTCGCCGGAGAAGCCTGGGCCGATCAGCCCGATGACGTCCTTCTTGCCGACGATCGTGTCGGCCAGCGGGGTCGCCTGTGCCGCAGCACCCTGCGAGTCGTACGCCGTGTCGAACTTGACCTGGCACTTCGGGTTGGCCTTGTTGAAGTCGTCGATCGCCAGCGTCGCGCCGTTGACCATGTTCTTGCCGAGGTTGCCGTTGTCACCCGACAGCGCGCCGAGGAACGCGAGGGTGATCCCGGAGCACGTCACCCCGGTCGGGATCGGGGCGATGCCGCCGGCCGAGCCGCCGGCCGCTGTGGTCGCCGTCGAGCCGGCTGCCGCAGTGGTTGCCGCACCAGCGGCAGTGGTCGCGGTGGTCGCCGCAGGCGCCCCGGTGGTTGCCGATGCTGCAGTGGTGGGAGCCACCGTCGCACTGGACGACTTCTTGCTGGAGCCGCACGCGGTTGCGAGCAAGGCCAAGCCCACCGCTAACGCGCCGGATCGACGCACGAATGTTCGTTGCATGTGTGGAGTTCTCCCCCTAGGAGATCACGGCGCGACGGGATGCCACGCTGTGCTTTGTGTTCAGTAGTCGGGCATCCTAAGCCTGGTTTCCGACGGGTAACAAGCATTCGACGCGTGGGTAACAAGCCGTTCACAGCTAGTTTCCGCTCATGCCAGACCCTTCAGCAGACCCGGTAGCACCCACTGTGGGCGTCCCGGCGGACAGCGCGCGCGCATCGTCAGCGAGTGAAGTGCGCTACGAGGTCGGCGAGCACGTCGCCACGATCACGCTCGACGCGCCGCAGCGGATGAACACGATCTCCGCCGCGATGCTCACCGATCTCTCGGCGCGACTGTTGCAGGCCGACGCCGATCGCGGGGTGCGTTGCATCGTGCTCACCGGTGCCGGCCGTGCGTTCTGTGCGGGCCTCGACCTCTCGGCGCAGGCGAGCAGCGGCAAAGGTGAGCTCGGCGGCCTCGGCAACCTCGACGCCGTGCCAGGTGAGTTCGCGTTGCGCGACGCGCCGCCGATCGTCCTCCACCAGCTCGACACGCCGACGGTCTGCGCGTTGAACGGCGGTGCCGCCGGATACGGGCTGGACCTCGCGCTCGGATGCGACATCCGCGTCGCTGCGACCACCGCGAAGCTCAACCCCGGCTTCGCCAAGCGCGGCATCCTTCCCGAGAGCGGCGGCACATGGCTGCTGCCGCGGATGGTCGGCTATCCAAAAGCCGCGGAGATCGCGTTCACCGGGCGCACCCTGACCGCCGACGACGCGCTCGCGCTGGGGCTGGTCAACCATGTCGTCGACGGCGGGGACCTCGCCAAGTTCGCGCGCGGCCTCGCCCTCGAGATCGCCGCCAACGCCCCGCTCGCGGTGCGCGCGATCAAGCGGATGATGCGCGCCGCGGAGACCGAGACGTTCGAGCAGAACGTGCACCACGTGTTCCTGCAGCTCCTGCCGCTGCTCGGCACGGCCGACTTCCGTGAGGGCGTCGCGGCATTCATGGAGAAGCGCGACCCCGAGTTCACGGGACGCTGAGCGGAGGTCCGCTGCCATGCACGAGCCGTCCCTGCTCGAAGGCCTCGCCACCACGCGGGCCATCCGTCGCTACACCGACGAGGCGATCCCGGATGCGGACCTGGCGACCATCCTGTGGCACGCGGGGCGGGCGCCGAGCGGCTCCAACCGGCAGCCGTTCCGTTTCCTGACCCTGCGCGACGGTCCTCGTGCGCTCCGGGCGAAGGCGTTGCTCGGCAACTCGTTCCGCGCCGGCTGGGCGGCGAAGCTGCGCCGCGACGGGTACGCGGACGGGTCCGGCGCCGATCCGGCGTCGCCGAAGGCGCGGATGGCGGCGACGATGCAGCACTACGTCGACCACGTCGAACAGGTGCCGGTGATCGTGCTCGTCTGCCTGCAGCGCTACCGCCCCGCAGATCCGTACGAAGGCGCCTCCGTCTACCCGGCGTGCCAGAACCTGTTGCTCGCCGCCAGGGCGCTCGGGTACGGCGGGGCGCTCACCGGGTTCCACCACGCTGTGGAAGCCGAGCTGCGCGAGCTGCTGGAGATCCCCGAGGGCGTGGCGATGTCGGCGTGCATCACCCTCGGACGCCCGCAGGGAAGCCACGGCCCCGTGCGGCGCAAGCCGCTGGCGGACGTCGTGTTCGACGACGGCTGGGGCCGGCGCGCCGCGTGGGCGGTCGACCCGGAAGGCACCGAACACACCCGCTGGCACGCGTTCGACGCCGGTCAGCCGTCGGGTCCCCCGGGTCAGCAGTGACGTGACCGACCCGTTCGCGGTGCTCGGGCTGACCCGCGACGCGACCCTGCAGGACGTGCGCTCGGCGCGGCGCGTGCTGGCGCGGACCCTGCACCCCGACGTCGGCGGCGACCCGATCCGGATGCAGGAGGTCAATGTCGCGTTCGAGGCCGCTGTCGCGCACATCACCGGCCGCCGGCCGTTGCCCGCCGCCGGCCCAGGCTCGCGCTCGACCGGCGGGGCAGCATCGACGTCGGGATCGAGCTCGGGCGGGGCGAGCGGGTCGGGCGGCGATGGCACGCCAGGCGCGGCCGCCACGGGGGGCTCCGACGGTGCGTCAGGCGCGGCGGGCACGTGGGGCCCCGACGGTGCGTGGGCAGCCGGGCCGTGGCGTGCCAGCTCCGCGGGCGGGTGGACGGGGGCGTCGGGCGCCAACGGTGCGTTCGGGCGTCGCCGTCGCGTCGTGTACCGCCCGTCCGGCGCGCCGCGCGTGCAGCACGACATCCCGTCGTTCACGATCGACGCGTTGCCGGCGGAGGCGTTCGAGGCGCTGCTGGTGGTCGCCTCGTGGATCGGCGAGGTGGCCGTCGACGATCCGCCGTACCTGCTCGAGGCGCGGCTCGATGATCCCGTGCCGTGCTGGTGTCGCCTCGAGCTCGTTCCCGACGCCGGCGCGAGCACCGTCAGCCTCACGGTCGCGTTCGACGTCCCGCCGTCCGATGGCGTCGACGCAGAGACAGTCCGCGACACCTGGGTCGCCAACCTCAACCGCCTCGGCCGCGACCCGGCCTGATCGCGCGTACCGTTCTGGCTGCGACCGGAGTGGTACGTGAAGCGTCGAACTCACCGGTGGGCGGCGGCAGCTTTGAGCAGGCGGTCGCGGATCGCGTGGCCGAGCCCGCGCGGCGGCGGCAGGACTGCAACCACCACATCGAGCATCCGCTCGTCGGCGTCGCGCAGCCAGCCGTACAGCGAGTGGGCGTAGGCGGCCAGGTCCGCGGTGCCGTCGATCACGTCGACGTGCAGACCTGCAGCTGACCGTGCCACCGCCAATCCGTCCGCCTCCGCCCGCGTCGCCGCCACCTCGACGCGGCACGCCGGGGCGTAGTGGGACTCCAGCATCCCGGGGGCGCGGCTTCGCCCCGACGCACCCCCCACGCCGTTGTCGAGGAGCGCCGCGATCTGCTCGTCGGGAATGCCGCCGGAACGGAGCACCTGCGGCGGATCCACGGTGCAATCGACGATCGTGCTCTCCACGCCGATCGCGCACGCGCCGCCGTCGAGCACGACGTCGACGAGATCGCCGAGGTCGTGGCGCACGTGCTCGGCGGTCGTCGGTGACACGCGACCGAAGCGGTTCGCCGAGGGCGCCGCCAGACCCCCGCCGAACCGCGCGAGCAGTTCGAGCGCCAGCGGGTGGGCGGGCACACGCAGGCCGACCGTGTCGCGCCCACCCGTCACTGCGTCGAGGACGTCGTCGGCCTTGGCGACCAGCACCGTCAACGGGCCGGGCCAGCACGTCGCCGCCAATCGCGCCGCCGCGGCCGGCACCGAGGCAGCCCACCCGTCGAGCTCGTCCGCGCCGGCGAGGTGCACGATCAGTGGATGGTCCGCCGGACGGCCCTTGACGGCGAAGATCCGCCGCACCGCCTGCTCGTTGCCTGCGTCGGCGGCCAGCCCGTACACGGTCTCGGTCGGCATCGCCACGAGCAGCCCGGCGCGCAGGGCGGTGATCGCGTCGTCGAGGTCGCTCACCGCTCCCGGCACCGTCCTGCCGGACCCTGCTGCGCCGGACGTCGCTGCGCCCTGCATCGACCTGGCCGGCCCTGCTGCGTCAGACGCCTCTGCGCCGTGGCTCGCCGCGTCGGGGATGGTCGCGAGCCGCCCGGTCCATCTGTGCCGCCTGGGCTGCGGGCCGTCGGCGACCTCGGTGCCGTGCCATCCCGGCACGACGCGGGGGTCATCTCACGACGGGACGGCGTCGATGAACGCGAGCGCGGCGTCGATGAAGGCGAACGACTCTGGCGTGGCGAAGTGGTCGGTGCGCTTGAGCGTGCGCACGGCAGCGTTGGGGAGCTTCGCCGCGAGTGGCTCGCCCGGACCGGCGAAGTCGTTGTCGCCGATGATGATCAGCGTCGGGCAGGTGACGTTGGCGAGCTCTGCGTCGGTGAAGTCGCGGCGCGGCCGGCGCATCACCGCGGCGAGCGCCTGGGCGTCGTTGCCCGCCTGGCGCGCGTACTGGGCGAAGACGAGCGCGCCGGTGTCGCTGTCGGGCGCGTTGCCCTCGACAGCGGCGATGATCTTCTTCGCGTTCTCCTCGTCGGGCTCGAGCACGTTGCGACCGACGCCGGCCAGGACCAGCTTGCGGAACCGGTCCGGCTGCACCGACGCGAGGCGCAGCAGCGTCATCGCCCCGAGTGAGAAGCCGATCGCGTCGACCTGGCCGTCGGGCAGCGCGTCGACGATCCGGTCGGTGAGGTCCGTGTAGGCCGCAGGTTCGTGCGGCTTCGGGGCGGTGCCGTGCCCGAGCAGGTCGATCCCGATCACCTCCCTGCCCGCGTCGCGGAGCAGCTCGGTGAACCCGCTCTGCTGCCAGGTGAGCGCGAACGAGCCACCCCAACCGTGCACGAGGACAACAGGCGTCGACATGTCCGTACCGTACCCTCGCGCCCTCGGTGCACACGGACCCTGACCGCCCGCCGTACCCTTGACTGGCCCTTCGTGGCCGACGCCCACCGGAGAGATGCACAGCACGTCATGCGATTCCTTGCCGACCCACCCGCGTACGACCTCACCTACAACGACGTGTTCATGGTGCCGAGCCTGTCGTCGGTGGCGTCGCGCTTCGACGTCGACCTGACCACGCCGGACGCGTTGGGCACGACGATCCCGGTCGTCGTCGCCAACATGACCGCCGTGGCCGGACGGCGGATGGCCGAGACCGTCGCCCGCCGCGGCGGCCTCACCGTGCTGCCCCAGGACATCCCGCTCGAGGTCGTCGAGACCGTGGTCGACTACGTCAAGTCCCGGCACACGGTGTACGAGACGCCGATCACGCTGAGCGGCGACCAGACGCTCGGCGACGGTCTCGGGCTGATCCACAAGCGCTCCCACCGCGCCGTCGTGATCATCGACGAAGGGGGACGTCCGGAGGGGATCTTCACCGAGCAGGACGCAGCCGGCTTCGACCGCTTCACCCAATTGAAGAACGTGATGAGCCGCGAGTTGGTCGTCGTCGAGGCGGGCACCTCGCCGGAGGACGTCTACGAGCTGCTCACCGGCCTGCGCCTGTCGATGGCGCCCGTCGTCGACGACAACGGCCACCTCCTCGGGTGCATGACCCGCACCGGCGCGTTGCGTTCGACCATCTACCGGCCGGCCGTCGACGACGAGGGGCGGCTGCGCATCGCGGTCGCCGTGGGGATCAACGGCGACCCGGCGACGAAGGCCAAGGCGCTGGTGGCGATGGGCGTCGACGTGCTCGTCATCGACACAGCGCACGGGCACCAGACGCGCACGCTGCGGGCGATCGAGGAGGTCAGGGTCGTCGCCCCCGACGCGCCGATCGTCGCCGGCAACGTCGTGACGATCGCCGGGACGCGAGACCTGATCTCCGCAGGCGCCGACGTGGTCAAGGTCGGCGTCGGGCCCGGCGCGATGTGCACCACGCGGATGATGACCGGCGTTGGTCGCCCGCAGTTCTCCGCCGTGCTCGACTGCGCCGCGGAGGCGGCCCGGCACGGCAAGTACATCTGGGCCGACGGGGGAGTGCGCTACCCGCGCGACGTCGCCCTCGCGCTGGCCGCGGGGGCGGCCAACGTGATGTTCGGCTCGTGGCTCGCCGGCACCTACGAGTCGGCGGCCGACACGTTGCGCGATCCGGACGGGAGGCTCTACAAGGAGAGCTTCGGGATGGCCAGCAACCGCGCCGTCAAGAGCCGCAGCCGGCAGGAGACGGCCGTCGAACGGGCGCGCAAGGAGCTGTTCGAGGAGGGCATCAGCTCCTCCCGGATGTACCTCGACGCGGTGCGTCCGGGCGTGGAGGACATCATCGACGACATCGTCGCCGGGGTCCGGTCGGCGTGCACCTACGCCGGCGCGAACAACATCACCGAGCTCCAGGCGCGGGCGGTCGTCGGCGTGCAGAGCGCCGCCGGCTACAGCGAGGGCATGCCGCTCGGGACGAGCTGGTAGATGCGGGTCATCGCCATCGACGGCCCGGCAGGGGCCGGCAAGAGCACGATCGCCAAGGCACTCGCCGCACGGCTGGGGATGGACCACCTCGACACCGGCGCGATGTACAGGGCGGCGACGCTGGCGGCGCTGCGCCGCGGCCTCAACGGTGACGAGCCGGCCGTCGCCGACCTCGCTGTGCGGATGGCGTTGGACGTCGGCGAGGAGGTGGTCCTCGACGGCGAGGACGTCACCGCCGAGATCCGCCGCGAGCCTGTGAACTCCGCGGTCAGCGTCGTCGCCGCGAACAGCGAGGTCCGCACCGAGCTGCGCGCCCGCCAGCGGGCGTGGGCGGTCCTCCACGGCGGGGGAGTGATCGAGGGCCGCGACATCGGCTCGGTGGTGTTCCCCGACGCCGAGCTGAAGCTGTACCTGACGGCCTCACCGAGGGTGCGCGCCGAGCGGCGCGTGGCGGAGTCCGGAGGCGACGTCGACGAGATCGAGGCGGCGATCGCGTCGCGCGACGGCTTCGACCTGTCGCGCCGCGACGGCCCGCTCGCCGAGGCGGAAGGGGCCGTCGTGGTGGACACCACCGGTCTGGCGGTCGACGACGTCCTCGACGTGATCGCAGGACTGTTGCGGGACCGCACGTGACCCACATCGAGACGAGGCTCGCCGGACGCAGGCCCATCGACCGGGTCGCCTACTCGCTGGCCCGGAACCTGCTCTTCGTGTTCCTCAAGGTGTGGTGCCGGCTGTCCGTCGACGGTCGCGAGCACCTCCCCGCTTCGGGGCCGTTCGTGCTCGCCCCGACCCATCGCAGCATCATCGACACGCCCGTCGCGTCGGGGCTCAGCCGGCGGCGGATGCGGTTCATGGGCGCCGACAAGTGGTGGAGCAACGCCCGCTTCGGTCGCCTGCTCACCGCGCTCGGCGGGTTCCCGGTGACCCGTGGCACCGCTGATCGCGAGGCGTTGAAGCGCTCCATCCACCTGCTCTCGGGCGGCGAGCCGCTGGTGCTGTTCCCCGAAGGCGAGCGCAAGTCGGGCCCGCTCGTGCAGCCGCTGTTCGACGGTGCTGCCTACGTCGCAGGCAAGGCCGGCGTGCTGATCGTGCCGGTCGGGATCGGCGGGTCGGAGCGGGTGATGCCGAGGGGATCGCGGTTCATCAGGCCGCGCCGGATCCATGCGGTGATCGGACCGCCGATCGCGGTCCCCGTCGACGCGAGCGGCCGCGTGCCGCGCGCCGCCGTCCGCGACGTCACGTTGCAACTCCACGACGAGCTGCAACGGTTGTTCGACATCGCCCAGGTCCGCGCCGGCTGAGTCGCCGGGGGGCGATCGCGCCCGAGGCGCCGTCCGGCGCTGTCAGCTCGTGCCGGCGCTGTCGTCGAGCAACTGGCGGGACCGGCCCCGCAGCCGGGCCATGCCGCCGATCCAGCGTCCGGGGTCGGCGGCCTTGCGCTCGACGTAGACCTTCAACTCGGGATGGGTGTAGATCAGGAACTCGTCGTCGATGACGCCGGCGATCACCCGTGCGGCGGCAGCGTCCGGCGAGAGCACCTCGCCGCCGCCGATCATCGCCGCGGCTTTCTTGGCGTCTCCGACCGAGCCGCGCAGCATCGCCGTATCGACCGCTCCCGGGCAGACACAGGAGACCTTGACACCGTCGTCTGCATGGGTGATCGCCAACCACTCGGCGAACCCGACCGCGGCGTGCTTGGTCGCGGCGTAGACGCCGTCACCGAGCGAGGTCAGGATCCCGGCCATCGAGGCGGTCGTCACGAGGTGGCCCTCGCCGCGGGCGATCCACCCGGGCAGCAGCGCCCGTGCCGCGTAGACGTGGGCCATGACGTTGACCCGCCACTGGTTGGCCCACAGCTCGTCGGGCGCGTCTGCGCCGCCGCCGACAGCCAGGCCGGCGTTCGCGAACCACAGGTCGATCGGCCCGTGCGCCGTCTCGACCTCGGCCACCAGCGCAGTGGTCGCGGCCTCGTCGCCGACGTCGAGCGACCTGGCGACGATCCGCTCACCCGTCATGATCCCGGCGGCACGCACGTCCGTTGCCACCACCGTGTCCGCCCCGGCCTCGATGAGGGCGCGCACCAGCGCACCGCCGATGCCGCCTGCCGCGCCGGTGACGACGGCGATCCTTCCGCGTGGGTCCATGGCTGGCGACCATACGGTGCGGACCCGGCCGGCGCCGAACCGTCAGCGCCACGACCCGTCGCTGAACCCGCTGTCGGGTCAGGTCTCGAAGTAGGCGCACAGGCCGGTGGCGAGCCACACCGGGTCGCGCACCCCGCACAACTCGCGGGCCGAGTGCATCGACAGCTGCGGCACGCCGACGTCGACGGTGTCGATCCCCAGCCGGGTCGCGGTGAGCGGGCCGATCGTCGAACCGCAGGGCATGTTGTTGCGGCTGACGAACAGCTGCCACGGCACGTCCTGTGCGTCGAAGGCGCGCTGCAGCATCGCCGCCGTGGTCGCCGTCGTGGCGTAGCGCTGGTTGCTGTTGAGCTTGATCGCCGGACCGTGGTTGACGAGCGGCCGGTGGTCGGGCTCGTGGCGTTCGGGGTAGTTCGGATGCACTGCGTGGGCGCCGTCGGCCGACACGCACGACGAGGCGGCGAGCTGGGCGAGATATTCGCTGCGGCCCGCGCCGTGGGCGATGGCGAGGCGTTCGAGCACCTGCTCGAGCAGTGGTCCGGCCGCGCCGGTGGTGCTCGCAGAGCCGACCTCCTCGTGGTCGAACAGCGCCACCACCGCGGTCGCCGACGACGGCTCGGCCTCGATCAACGCAGCGGTGCCAGCCCAGCAGGAGACCTGGTTGTCGATCCGCCCGCTCGCCAGCAACGAGCCGTCGGCGCCGAGCACCGCCGCCGTGGTGCGGTCGAACAGGCACAGCTCCCACGCCGCCAGCTCGTCCGCGTCGATGTCGACCTGCTCGGCCAGCCACCCGGCGAACTCACCGCGCTCGGGCGTGCCGGTGCCCCAGATCGGGGTGAGGTGGGCCTGCTTGTCGAGCACCAGGCCGCGCTCGTTGACGTCGCGGTCGAGGTGGATGGCGAGTTGGGCGACCCGGCAGATCGCGGCGTCGACGACGACGTCGGCGCTCGACCCGTCGCGCAGCACGACCCTGCCGGCCAGCCCGAGGTCCCGATCGAGCCACGAGTTGACGAGCGCCCCGCCGTAGACCTCGACGCCGAGCTGCTTCCAGCCGAGTGTCCCTGTGTCGGGACGGGGCTTGATCCGCAGGCACGGCGAGTCGGTGTGCGCGCCGACGATCCGCAACGGCGCAGCGGCCGGCGCCGCGGCGCCGCGCCGCCAGGCGACGAGCGCGCCGCCGCGCACGACGAACCCGGCGGCGGGCACATCCGGCCATGGGTCGCTGATCAGCAGAGGTTCGAATCCCGCCGCGAGCAGTCGCTGCGCTGCGCTGTCGGCGGCGTGGAACGGCGACGGCGAGGCGTCGAGGTAGTGGAGCAGGTCGTCGAGGTCGGGCATCGCGTTCACCGCTGGAAGAGCCCGACCGGCAGGCCGGTGCCGCGCAGGTGCGGCGTCTCGTTGACCGTGACGATCGAGCGCTCGCCGGTGCGCGCCGCAGCCACCCGGTGGATGCTCGTGTAGTTGGGGTAGAAGAAGCTCTGCGCGCCGGAGAGCCCGAGGACGTGTGCGAGGTAGCCGTTGATCACCCCACCGTGGCACACCACTGCGATGGTCTGGGCGCCGTGGGCCGCGATCAGGCGCTCGATCGTGCCGATCGTCCGCGCCTGGAACGCCTCGGGTGTCTCGTCGTGAGCGGTCCACTCGCCGCGCACCAGCGCCTGCCAGCGGGGGTCGTTGGCGGCCTTCAGCTCCTCGATCGGCACGTACTCGTTGGAGTGCTGATCCCACTCGGCGATGCCGTCCTCGAG
>JBBQTN010000098.1:0-18311 GCA_038213195.1 Acidimicrobiales bacterium
CGCTGTTCTCCGACAACTGACGACGGGCGGAGCGGCGTCGCTCGGCAAGGGGCGTTAGCCTCCCTCGGGCATGTTCGATTCCCTGTCCAACCGGCTCGAAGGCATCGTCAAGCGGATCCGCGGCAAGGGTCGGCTCACCCAGGACGACGTCGACGAGGTGCTCAGGGAGATCCGCACCGCGCTGCTCGAGGCCGACGTCAACGTCGGCGTGGTGCGCAACGTGGTCGCCCGGATCCGCGAGCAGGCGGTCGGCGCCCAGCTCAGCCAGGCGCTCGATCCGAGCCAGCAGATCGTCAAGATCGTCAACGGCGAGCTGACCGCGATGCTCGGCGGCGAGACGTTGAAGATCACGTACGCGAGCCGGCCGCCGACGGTGGTGCTGATGGCCGGCCTGCAGGGTTCCGGCAAGACCACCAACTCGGCCAAGCTGGCCCGCTGGTTCAAGAGCCAGGGCCGCCAGCCGCTGATGGTCGGCGCCGACCTGCAACGCCCGGCCGCGGTCGAGCAGTTGCGCACCCTCGGCCGCCAGATCGACGTGCCGGTGTTCAGCCAGCCGGGCGACCCGGTGACCACCGCCAAGCGCGGGCTGGAGGAGGCACGGCGCCTCGGTCGCGACGTGCTGATCGTCGACACCGCAGGGCGTCTGTCGATCGACGCGGAGCTGATGGAGCAGGTCCGCCAGATCTCGGCCGCGGTCGAGCCGGACTACACGTTCCTGGTCATCGACGCGATGACCGGTCAGGACGCGGTCGGCGTCGCCGAGGCGTTCCACCAGACGCTGGCGATCGACGGCGTGATCATGTCGAAGCTCGACGGTGACGCCCGTGGCGGCGCGGCGCTGAGCGTCAAAGAGGTCATCGGGCGGCCGATCGCGTTCGCCTCGACGGGGGAGAAGCTCAACGAGTTCGAGCAGTTCCACCCGGACCGCATGGCCGGGCGGATCCTCGGGATGGGCGACATGCTGACCCTCATCGAGCAGGCCGAGCAGGCGTTCGAGAAGGATCAGGCCGAGGCGGCTGCCGAGAAGCTGCTCGAGGGCGAGTTCACCCTCGAGGACTTCCTCGAGCAGATGCAGCAGATCAAGAAGATGGGTCCGCTCGGCGGGTTGCTGGGGATGATGCCGGGGATGCCGAAGGAGCTGAAGGGCGCCGAGATCGGCGACGACCAGCTCAAGCCGATCGAGGCGATCATCCGCTCGATGACCCCGCTCGAGCGGCGCAAGCCGGAGATCATGAACGGCAGCCGGCGCACCCGCATCGCCAACGGCAGCGGGACCAGCGTCGCCGAGGTCAACAAGCTCGTCAAGCAGTTCGGCGAGATGCAGAAGATGATGAAGCGGATGGGGATGAGCCTCGGCGGGGGTCGCGGCAAGAAGGGCAAGAAGGGCAAGAAGGGCAACGGCGGGGGGATGCCGGGCTTCGGCGGACTGGCCGGCGGCGCCTTCCCGGGTGGCCTGCCCGCCGGTCTGCCAGGTGGATTCGGCGGCCTCGAGCGTTAGTCTCCCGGGGTTCGTTTGTTGAAGGGAATCCACCCCACATGGCAGTGAAGCTGCGCCTCACCAGAGTCGGCAAGACCAAGCAGCCGCAGTACCGGATCGTCGCCTCCGACAGCCGGTCGCCGCGGGACGGCCGATTCATCCAGATCATCGGCACGTACAACCCGCGCACCGATCCGTCGTCGCTGACCGTCGACAACGAGAAGGCGGTGCAGTGGCTGCGCCAGGGCGCCCAGCCGACCGAGCGGGTGCGCAAGCTGCTGGAGATCTCCGGCGCGTGGGCCGACTTCGACGCGGCCCGGGCCGCGAAGTGACGGAACCGGACGTGACGGATCCCGCTGAGGGGTTCGTCGAGACTGCCAACCGGGTCCCCGCCCCGATCGCGACCGCAGTGCTCACGCACGTCGTGCGTTCGCTCGTGGACGACCCCGACTCGGTGCACGTCCATCCCGTCGAGGGTCGCCACCGCCTGAAGCTCGAGGTGACCGTCGCTCCTGGCGATCTCGGTCGCGTCATCGGCCGGCGTGGTCGGACGGCGACGAGCATCCGCACCGTCGTGCGTGCCGCAGCCACCCGCGACGACGTCGACGTCGACGTCGACTTCGTCGACTGAAGACCGCACCAGTCGCCGGCCGGTGTCCACCGAGCAACCCGAGCCCGGCCTGCCCGAGGTTGGACGGATCGGTCGTGCCCATGGCGTGCGCGGCGAGCTGTACGTCGACCTGATCACCGATCGCGAGTCGCGTCTTGCCGTCGGCGCACGGGTGCGTGCGGCTCGGACGTGGCTGACGGTGTCGGCGGCGCGTGCCCAGGCCCGCCGTTGGCTCGTGCGCTTCGAGGGGATCGACGACCGCTCCGCGGCCGACCAGCTCGTCGGGCGGCTGCTGTACGCAGAGCCATTGGACGAGCCGCCCACAGACGACGACCTGTGGGTGCACGACCTGATCGGCGCGCAGGTGATCGAGGCCGACGGCACCGTGCGCGGCATCTGTACGGGTGTGGTCGCCAATCCGGCCAGCGACCTGCTCGAGCTCGACGACACCTGGCTCGTGCCGGTGGTGTTCGTGGTCGATCACCGCGAGGGCGTGGTGGTCATCGACCCTCCCGACGGCTTGTTCGAGTAGCGGGCTCTGGTGAGCGCTCAGTCGATCGGTTCGACCACGACGACCGCAGCAAGGTCGATCGGACCGTAGACGTGCGGGAAGGCGCCGTCGGGCGAACCGACGTCCTCGTAGACGAGCGGTGACGTCAGCAACTTCTCGTCGACGTGCAACAGCAGCAGCCCGGGAACGCCGGCGTAGAACCGCGCCACGACGCCCGGCCACTGCACGGCCGTGCTGCAGTGGATGAACCCCGCGTCGGCCAGCTCGACGCCGCGGGTCGAGCCGGTGTGCACCCCTTCCTGCAACGAGCGTTGCCAGCGCCCGGCCTCGGTGACGTGGAAGATCATCGGCCGTAGGATGCCAGACCCATGCGGATCGACGTGTTCACGATCTTCCCCGGGCTGGTCGACACGTTCTGCAGCGAGAGCCTGCTCGGCAAGGCCCGTGCCAACGGCCTGCTCGACCTGCGCAACCACGACCTGCGCGAGCACACGACGGACGTCCACCGCAGCGTCGACGACGCGCCGTTCGGCGGTGGCGCCGGGATGGTGCTGCGCCCCGAGCCGGTGTTCGAGTCGGTCGAGTCGGCGCACCCGCCGCGCCCGCTGTTCCTGCTCGGTCCGGGAGGCCGGCGCTTCGACCAGCGGACCGCCGTGGAGCTCGCCGCAGGAGGCGGGTTCAGCCTGCTCTGCGGCCGCTACGAGGGCGTCGACCACCGCGTCCGCGAACACCTCGTCGACGACGAGCTCAGCGTCGGCGACGTCGTGCTCAGCGGCGGTGAGGTCGCCGCGTGCCTGGTGATCGAGGCGGTGGTGCGGCTCCTGCCGGGTGCGATGGGCAACGCCGCGAGCCCGGTCACCGAGAGCTTCGGGTCGAGCGGACTGCTCGAGGAGCCGCAGTTCACCCGCCCAGCGGTGTTCCGCGACTGGGCCGTCCCCGACGTCCTGCGCCAGGGCGACCACGCCAGGATCGTTCGCTGGCGGCGCGCCCAGGCCCTGCACCGCACGCTGCGCTACCGCCCCGACCTGGTCGGCGCAGCCGGCGGCTTGAGCGACGATGACGTGCGGCTGTTGGAAGAGTTCCCTTCGCTGGCCTATCCTGCACCGCTCCCCTGACTCGAGGTTCCAAGGTCCGCGCCATGAAAACTACTGATTTCGTCGACAACCAACAGCTCCGCACCGACCTCCCCGACTTCGCCGCAGGCGACGAGGTCAAGGTCCACGTCAAGGTCGTCGAGGGCAACAAGGAGCGGGTGCAGATCTTCCAGGGCAACGTCATCGGCATCCAGGGCAGTGGCGTCGCCGAGACGTACACGGTGCGCAAGCTGAGCTACGGGGTCGGCGTCGAGCGCACGTTCCCGATGCACGCGCCGACGGTGGTCAAGCTCGAGGTGGTGAAGCGCGGCGACGTGCGCCGGGCCAAGCTGTACTACCTGCGTGATCGCGTCGGCAAGGCCGCCAAGATCCGCGAGAAGCGCGCGCGCTGAGGCAGTTCCGTTGCGCCCGCGTAGGGCGTAGCGTGAATGCATCAGCGATCCGATCTGCGGTGACATCGGTGTGAACAGGCACCCACGTTGAGCTCCGATGACCTCGAGAACTTCGAGTCCGAACGAGAGCTCCAACTTGCGCAGGAGTACCAGGACGTAGCCGGGATGTTCCGCTACGCGGTGGAGACCGAGCGCCGGTTCTACCTGGCCAACGACGTCAACGTCACCGTCGGCGGTGACGCGTCGCGGCCGGTGATCGAAGTGGAGCTGAACGACGCATGGGTGTGGGACATGTACCGCAAGAGCCGGTTCGTGCCGAAGGTCAAGGTGCTGACGTTCAAGGACGTCAACGTCGAGGAGCTGCCGCACACGGAGGTCTGACCGCGCCCGCGCCAGGCGCGCCGGTTCCGGTGAACCTGGCCAAGGCCGCGCGCGGGCGGTGGGGTGAGACGGAGGTGGCGCGCTGGTACGAACGGCACGGCTACCGCGTCGTCGAGCGCAACTGGCGTTGCTCGCTCGGCGAGCTCGACCTCGTCGCCCAGCGCGACGAAACGATCGTGTTCTGCGAGGTCAAGGCGCGCGCCGACGGTGCGTACGGCGGGGGCGCGGCAGCGGTCGGGTGGGCCAAGCAACGCCGTCTGCGGCGGCTCGGTGCAGCGTGGTTGTCGTCGACGGGGGTGCACGGCGTGGACGTGCGCTTCGACGTCGCCGCAGTCACCGGGACGCAGATCGAGGTGATCGAGGCGGCGTTCTGACCCGGCAGGGCGGTGTGGATCGCGGCCCCGCTTGCTGTCGCGTATCTTGGGGCCATGCCGCTCGAAGGAACGTACGACCCAAGCCCTACCCAGTGGGTCCGCGACCAGGTCGAGACCTACGAGCGCACGGGTGGCACGCAGGGCAACACCCTGCGCGACACGGGCATGCCGGTGATCATCCTCGCCACGCGGGGCAACAAGACCCAGAACATCCGCAAGACCCCGCTGATGCGCGTCGAGCACGAGGGCGAGTACGCGTTGGTCGCCTCGCTGGGCGGCGCGCCCAAGCACCCGGTCTGGTACTACAACCTCAGCGCCGATCCGAACGCGGCCACCGTGCAGGACGGGCCGGAGCCGTTCGACGTGCACGTGCGCGAGGCGACCGCCGACGAGCGAGCCGAGTGGTGGGAGCGCGCCGTGGCCGCGTACCCGCCGTACGCCGATTACCAGAAGAAGACCGAGCGGATCATCCCACTGCTGATCGCCTCCCGTCGCTGACGGATGGCTCGCTGGCTGTTCAAATCGGAACCGGACTCGTTCGGGTACGCCGACCTGGTGCGCGTCGGCCGCGAGGGGTGGGACGGCGTGCGCAGCTTCCAGGCTCGTAACTACATGCGTGAGATGCGCGTCGGCGAGCAGGCGATCTTCTACCACTCGCAGGCCAAACCGCCGGGCGCCGCCGGCGTCTGCAAGATCGTCAAGGTGGCCGAGCCCGACCCGTCGCAGTTCGACCCGTCGTCGCGGTACTACGACGCGGGCTCCAAGCCGCACGACCCCCGGTGGGACCTGGTGACGGTGGCTCCGGTGCGCGAGTTGCGGTTCATCCCACTCGAGGAGCTGCGGACGATGCCGGAGCTTGCGGAGTGCCGGCTGCTCGCCCGCGGCAACCGGCTGTCCGTGCTGCCCCTCACCGACGCCGAGTTCGACGCCATCGTGCGTCGCGGACGCAAGCGACCGGTCAGGTCCTGACGCCTGGACACGCGCCCAGGTGGTCCGCTGCGTCGTTCGCTGTCAGCTGAGCAGCACCCAGAGCAGCAGGGCGATCACCGCGACCACCGCGGCGCCGACGAACACGTAATCGGAGCGCCGCGGCACGAACTTGCGGTAGGGGTTGAAGCCCATCGTCAGGACGGCCGGGTGACGCAGTGCGAACGGGGGAGCATCGCCTCAGTATCGTCGCGCGAGTGGAAACCATCGACGTCGATCGCGCTGATGGCGTGGTCACCATCACGCTCAGCCGCCCGGAGAAGAAGAACGCCATCAACGCGCCGATGTGGGACGAGCTGCTCGCAACCTTCCGCGAGATCTCGACGAACCCGCTCGACCGGGTGGTGGTGATCACCGGCTCTGGTGGCGACTTCTGCTCGGGCGCCGACCTCAGCGGAGGCCCCGAGCGCTCGGAACGCCCGCACTACCTCGCCAACATGCGCCACGTCGGCGACGTCGCGCTGGCCCTGCACCGCCTCCCGCAACCGACCATCGCCAAGGTCCGTGGGGTGTCGGTGGGTGCCGGCTGCAACCTCGCGATCGGCTGCGACCTCGTCGTCGCCGGTGACACGGCACGCTTCTCACAGATCTTCGCCCGGCGCGGGCTGTCGCTCGATTTCGGCGGATCGTGGCTGCTGCCGCGGCGGGTCGGGCTGCACAAGGCCAAGGAGCTGGCGCTGTTCGCCGACATCATCAACGCGGCCGAGGCGGCCGAGATCGGCCTCGTCAACCGGGTGGTCGCCGACGCCGAGCTCGACGCGTTCGTCGCCGACTGGGCCAGTCGCCTCGCCGCCGGTCCGCCGATCGCGCTGGCGCAGTCGAAGCGGATGCTCGACAACGCGATGACGGTCACCTTCGAGCAGGCGCTCGACGACGAGGGTGCCGCGCAGTCGGTCAACTCGGGGACCAGCGACACCGGCGAGGCGATGGCCGCGTTCATCGAGAAGCGCACGCCGAAGTTCTCCGGTCGCTGAGCCGGTCGGGCGAACCGCGTCCGGCCCAGCCCGCGCCGGGTCGTTCTCGGTCGGCCGCTGCCACCTCGGGCGCGTACCCGGTCACTAGCGTGGGCGCTCGTGCGAGCGCGGCAGTGGATGTTGATCGGCGTGGTCGCAGCGATCGCGACGCTGACCACGTTGTCGTCCGCAGCTGCTGCGCCGGCGCGCACGCCCGTGCGGCGGGACGCGAGCACGAGCGCGAGCACCACTGCGCCACCAGCGAGCACGACCTCGGGCGCGAGCGCTCCGGCCGAGATCAATCCGGCGTCGAGCACGACCGTCGCCGCCAAGGGCGAGGACACCGGCCTCGGTCCTGAGGTCACCGTGCCCGTGCAGGGCGCACCGGTGATCTCGGTCCCGCAGGTGGTGTCCGGGCCGATCGTCGCCGTGCCGGCCGGGTGCCCGACACCTGCGACGACGACAGCGGTGTTCTTCGGCACCGTGGACAAGATGGACTTCCGGACAGCGCAGTTCACCGTCCAGTCGATCAGGGCCGGTTCGCTCGCCAGCTTCGCGGTCGGCGACCAGGTGCAGGTCCGTTACGGCGACGACGTGCGCTTCCTCGACAAGGGCCGCTCGTACATCGTCGGCGCATCGCCGGATGCGCAGACAGGCGTGCTGACCTCCAAGGTGCGCCAGGCGACGGCCGTCTTCGGCGGCGACGCGGTCGCCGGTGCCGACGACAGCGACGTCAAGTGCCCGACGGTGGAGGACCCGGTGATGACCCTCACCGACCGTGCCACCCCGGTCGAGACCGGACTGCTGACCCCGTTGCGCCGGGCGAAGGGGGCGCTGCTGCTCGCTGTGCTGCGCCCGCTGTCGATCGGTTTGGCTGTCCTGATCGGACTCGTGCTGGTCAAGAAGCTGATCTTCGCTACCAGCCGTTCGCTGCGCGCCACCACCGTCACCGAGCGCAGCGTGCTGCGCGTGCCGCGGGCGCGTGCGCCGAGACCGTCGCACCACACGGTCCGCCGCGTGCGCCGCCGTTCCGCAGAGGGTTCGCCGCCGCCCTCAGCCGAACCCGACTCGGAGAGTGGCATCGCCTGGACGAGCGGCGTGCTGGTGCCGACCGGCAGGCCCGGAGTGCCAGAGACCGACGAGTCAGACGAGGCCGGCGCGTAGGTCCGCCGGAGACGGACCGTCAGGCGAGGCTGGCCCGTCGTCCGCCGGAGACGGGATAGGACCGGACCGTCAGGCGAGGCTGGCGCGCAGGTCCGCCTGCAACTCGGCCCACCGTTCGATGGCGACCTCCTCTGCAGGGCCGGCCATGCGGCACATCACGAGCACGCCGGCGGTCACAGGTTCGCCGAGCAGCTGTTCGAGGGCGATGCCATACGCGGCGAGCTGCACCCCGTAGCGCTGCAGGCGCTCGTCTCGATCGGCGACGCCTCCCAGCTGGTCGGTCTTGTAGTCGACGACGACCAACCCGCGCGTCGGATGGCGCACGAGCAGGTCGATGTACCCCTCGACGACGCGCGAGCCGAACGCCGTGGCGACGAACAGCTCCCGCCAGTGCTCGTGGCGTGCGCCGCCTGCGACGATTGCCGCGCCGAGCGCCGATCGGGCCAGCCGCTCGATCGTCTTCTCCATGCCGAGCACGCCTTCGGCGGCGGCTTGCGACGCGGCGAGCATCGCCAGGTCCGTACCGTTGATCAGGTCGGCGTGCTGCAGCACGGCGTGGACGGCTCGGCCGATGGCAGTGCCGTAGCGCCCGCGCTGCCATGGCGGCAGGTCGAGGTCGACGGCGTCCTTGTGCATCGCCGCGTCCGCCGATTCTGCCGGCGTGAACCGCTTGGCCAGCGCGGTTGCGCTGAGCACGGACGAGGTGGCGGCCAGCGCGAGCGCCGCGTCGCGGGTCGTCGCCCACGCCCGCTCGTCGGCCCACGGAAGCTCGACCGCCTGCGCCGGCTCCTTCGCCAGCAGCAGGTCGCGAGGTTCGAAGATCCGCTGCTGCGCACCCGCGCTGGCATCGGCGAGCAACGACGCCGACGACGTCGGGGTGCGGCCGTCTCGGTGCAACGACACGACGAGGTGGTCCTGGGCGCGCGTCGTCGCCACGTACAGCAGACGACGTCGTTCCGCGTCGCTCATCTGCTCGTCGAGGGGAGCGAACTCCTCGTAGATGCTGTCGTCGGGGTCGCTGAGCGTCCAGGTGCCCTTCGGCCAGACCACCCGTCGCCCCCGCCGACCGACGGGTTTGGTGGTCAACCCGGAGACGATGGTGATCGGGAACTCGAGCCCCTTCGCGGCATGGATGGTCATCACCCGCACGGCGTCGTGGTCCGTCTCCGGCAGGACGGTCTCCGCCACGAACCGACCGTCGTCACCCTGCAGGCGGGTCCAGGTGAGGTAGTGGCGCACGCCGTGCCCGCCCGCTTCGCTCCACGCGCGCGCCTGGTCGACGACGAACCGGACACGGCGCCAGACGTCGCGCCCGTGCTGCGTCGCCAGCGCCAGTTCGAGCACGCAGCGCTGCTCGACCAGCGTGGTCAGCAGCTGCGACGGGGTGCTCCACGGGATCGCGGCTGCGAGATCGCCGAGGCAGCGCAGCCCGACCGCCACGGGGTGATCGGCGTGCGCCGGCGGGACCTCCTGGGTCCAGTTCCAGCGCATCCCGTTGACGACCTTCCACTCGTACAGGTGGCGGTCGCTGCAACCGAACAGCGGGGCGCGCAGCGCCGAGATGATCGCCAGCTCGTCGGTCGGATCGTCGGCGGCGCGCAGCGCCAGGAGCAGGGCGCGGATCTCCGGTGCGGCGTAGACGAGCGAGCTGTTCTCGGCGCGGTACGCGATGCCGCGATCGCCGAGCGCGGTCTGCAGCAGCGGCAGCGAGGTGCGCGCCGGGAGGAGCACGGCGATGTCGCCCAGTCGACACGGTGCGAGCGCCGTCGAACCTTCCATCGTCCGCGTCACCTGCCAGCCCTCGACCAGTGCTTGCACGATCACGTCGGCGACGTCGGCGGCCTCCAGCTTGCGCAACGAGTCGGCGTCGATCTTCTCGTTGTGCGCGTCCGCGCCGAGCACGACCACAGAACCGGCGTGGACGGCGTCGACCCTGCACACGTCGAGCGACTCGTAGTCGGGTTGCACGCCCGTCTGGCCCTTGATCAGCTCGCGCATCGTGTGGTTGACCCAGTCGATCACCGCCGGAGTGCTGCGGAAGTTCGCAGACAGGGTGGCCTTGGTGGCGCCGATCATCTGTTGGGCGGCCATGAACTGGGCGATGTCGGCGCGGCGGAACCGGTAGATGCTCTGCTTGGCGTCGCCGACGACGCACAACCTTCCGGGAAGCGGGTGCAGATCGGCGAGGTCGCCCGTCGCGTCGGGATCCGCTGTGATCCGCACGGCCAGCTCGAGCTGGATCGGGTCGGTGTCCTGGAACTCGTCGAGGAGCAGATGGGTGTAGCGGTCGTGCACAGCGCGACGGACGGTCGGGTGATCGACGACCAGCCGGCGGGCGAACACGAGCAGGTCGTGGAACTCGAGGCTTCCTGCGGCGCGCCGCTCCTCGACACCACCGAGGGTGAACTCGCGCAGCAGTGCGCCGAGCGCCAGCCGCCGTTCGTCGTTGAACGCGCCGAGCTGGGCCTTGGCCCGTGCGGCGAGGTCCCGCTCGGCGCCGCGCAACCGCTCCAGCGTCTCCGCTCCGCCGCAGCCCTTCCACTTCACCCTGTTCCCGCTTGTCGCGCGGGTCTTGGTGAGGTCTTCGAGGTGGCAGAGGAGGTCGCCGAGCGTCGGCTCGTCACGCAGGCGGTCCGCGGTCTGGGCGACCTTGCGCACGACCTTCACCTGGAGGTCGTCAGGCGGGACCTCGAACGCCGCGATCTCGTCGCAGCGGCGCACGAGCTCGCTGATCGCAGGCTCGAAGCACGCCGGCATGGTCGGGTCGACCCGTTCCGCCACCAGGTCCCAGTTCGCCTGGAAGTCGTCGGCCATCCGTCGCGCGCCGACATCGATCTTGAAGTTGTCGTACTCGCACAGCTCGACCAGCCGGACCGCATCGGGTCGGTCGAGCAGGTCCTCCAGGAAGTCGCCCCAGCGCTCCGCGTACGCAGTTGCGCTCTGCACCTCGTCGAGCACGTCGAAGCGCGGTGGCAGCTGCGATTCGACCGGGAACTCGGTGAGCAGCCGCCGGGCGAACGCGTGCAGCGTGCCGATCGGCGCGTGGTCGACGTCGAGCAGGGCCGCCGCGGCGAGCGCGGCCCGCTCGGGCGTTCCGTGTGCGGTGGACAGCGCAACACGGATGCGGTGGCGCAGCTCGGCGGCCGCCTTCTCGGTGAACGTGATCGCCGCGATCGAGGTGATCGGCACACCGCTGACGACGAGGTTGACGACCCGGTCGACGAGCGCGGTGGTCTTGCCGCTGCCGGCACCTGCGGCGACGAACAACGTGGTGCCGAGCTCGTCGATGACGCGATCCCGTGCTGCCTGGTCGGGCGGGCGCGGCGGGCCCGCGAACAGACCGAGTTGCTCAACCACCTTCGCCGACCACCGGGCCGTCGTCGTCGCGGCCGGTCCCCTCCTCGTCGCCGGGGCCGCGGCCGACGTCAAGACCGAGCACCGCGCGGACGCGTGGGTCTGCGGACTTGCGCACGTACTCGGCCCGGCGATCGCCGGTACCGAGGTGGTCGGGGTCGCAGAACTCGCACGGGTTCCAGTCGAACTTGAACAGCGAGGCGTCCGGCACGGCGATGAACAGCCCCGCCTCGATCCCGTCGACGACCCGTTCCAGCGCCGTGCCGACGGTCGTCCACGTCGCTGGTGTGAACGTCGCCCCGCGCGGCTTCTCGTCATCCTTGCCGATGAACGAGTACTCCGCACGAACGGCGAGCGCGCCATCGGCGCTGTCGGCGTTCTCCAGGCGCAACGTCGCGGCGGCGTAGGCGGGGAGCTGCAGGCGCGTGCCGCCGTCGGTCGGGTCGGCGTCGCTGATCCGCTTGTACGTGCGCGCCGATCCGGTCTTGTGGTCGACGACGTACCAGGTGCCGTCCGCGCCGCGGTCGATCCGGTCGATCTTGCCCATCAGGCTGACGGTGCGCCCGGAGGACAGCGACAGACGAGCCGCTGGACCGGCATCTGGTTGGCGCGGGCCAGGGCCGAACGAGTACTCCGAGTGCACCACTCGGGCCTGGCGGTCAACGACGCGCACGCTGTCCTGCGCCATCCACTGGCGAAGGTGGTTGCGCAGGCTGACCCGGCCGGCCTCCCACGGCGCGGCGCGCCCGACCCTGCCGCGTGCCGCCAGCTGCGCCGCGGCCTGCTCGAACCCGTCCAACAGCGCGGCGAGGTGGGCCGGTGTCCAGCCGGCCGAGCCCGGTTGGGGCAGCGTGCCGTCGAGCACCTGGCGGTGGAACACGTCGAGCGCTTCGTGCACGAGCGTGCCCCGATCGGTGGCGCGGATGCGCAGCTGCGCGTCGGGGACCTCGATCGGGTGCACTCCGAGCACGTACCGCACGAAGTACGCGTATGGGCACGCCGCCCAGGCCTCGAGCCGGCTAGGGGAGATCGCCGCATCGTCGGCGAGCGGCGAGGCGACACCGAGACCGCTGAGATCGCCGTCGTACTCGGTGACGTGAGGCGCCTCGCGGGCGCGGACGGTGGCCAGTCCCGCATGCAGGGCCGCCACCGACGTCGCCAGCGGGTGGGCCTCCAGCGGCGCGCCGGTACGGATGTGGTGGGCGAGCGCCCTGATCCGGTGGTGGGCTGCAGTGGCGGGGAACGCGGCATCGGTGAGGCCTGCGGCGAACGACGGCACGCTGCGGCCGGAGATCGGCGCGGCCGCAGCGAGCTCGGCGAGCCAGCGCGAGGGCTGGCGCACGGACGTGGCGCGCAGGTCGCCGCGCGGGAACAGCACGATGGCGCGAGGTGCGGCCGCCAGCGCGCCGACGAACTGGCGACGTTGGTCGGCGACCCGCTCGTCGGAACAGTCGAGGGCGCCGTCGGTGAGCGCCCTGTCGCTGTCGCCGAGCAACGGATCGACGGTCGGAGCCGATGGGAGCTGACCGTCGCTCGCTCCGAGGATCAGCACCAGGTCCAGCGACTGACCGAGCGCGTATGACAGCGGGCCGACCTGCACGCCGTTGCCGATCCTGCCGGCGCGACCAGGAGACGTATCCAGCTCGGCGCCGAGCGCATCGACGAAGACGCCGCGGGTGACGTGGCCGTCCAGCTCGTCGAGCCGCCCGAGCCGGTCGACGGCAGCCTGCACCTGGCCGTACGCGTCGAGCTCGTCAGGCGGGAGCCGGGCGATGCGCCGGTCGCCGCCCAGCCAGCGCAGGAGCAGGGTGTGGCACACGCCGGCCCAGTGCCGCCACGCCTCGCTGTGGCCGGGTGGGCCGAGCAACGAGCGCAGCTCGGCGACGAACGCACCGAGGTCGGCGGCGTCGACCGCGGCGCGCTGCCCGTCCGGATCGGCGGCCTTCACCCGCGCGTACTCCTGCAGGCGGCCTTCCCAGTCGGCATCGGTGGCGACCCCGGCGTCGCGCGACAGCCGCTCCCAGCGCTGCGCGGGAACAGGGCGGTGCCGGTCGTCGCGGGCCGGGACGTTGGCGAGGACGCTGAACAGGTCGGTACGGCGGATGCCGCGCCGATCGATCGCCAGCACGTCGAGCAGCAGCCGCGCGGCGAGGCGCTCGTGCAGCGTCACGCCCGGCCGCCCGTTCCACTGGATCCCGGCGGCATCGAGGTGCTCGGTGAGCAGGCGTGCGTACGGGTCGGCGACCGGCCAGACAGCGGCGATGCGTTCCAGCGCCACGCCGGCGTGCGTGGCTGCGACGATCTGGCGGACCACCTCGCGGGCCTCGTCGTCCGCGTCGCTGACGTCGAGCAGCTCCACCGGCCCGCGGGCGCGCAGCTCACCCGTCGCCCCGATCGTGTGCACGTCGCCACCGGAGGCCAGCGCCTGGATCAGCCGTTGCTCGGTCGGTCGCAGCCGCTGGGGCAGGAACTGGACGACGTGGTGGGGCAGGGACGTCGCCGCAGTGGCAGCGTGCAACAGGTCGGCCTCGTCGTACCACTGCCCGGCGAGCTGCCGGGTGACGTGGCGGTGCAGACGGACGACCTCGTTGGCCCGCGCAGAACCCGTCACCTCCAAGCGCAGCAAGGCCGGCGCCGGGACGTGACGCAGCTCGCGGTGGATGTCGCGCAGGGCGGTGATGGTGGCGTGGTGGTGGGCCACCGGAGCGAACATCCCGGCCGACTCGGCGAGCGCGCGGCGCACGGCCACGTCGACGACGGGCGTGTTGACAGGACGTCGACCGGCCGCGACCAGCCCCGGCGCCCCGAGCAGCTCGGCGAGCCGGTACGTGGTGACGAACTGCACCGCGATGACGCCGCCGTTGGCTGCCAACCACCGCCGCGCCGCCACACCGACGGAGTTGCTCGGCACGATCACGGTGACCTGGCGCAGCGGCGATCCGGCCTTGGCCCGGTCGATCGCGGCGCGCAACGCCTCGAGCGAAGGTGGTCCGTCCGCCACGAGCTCCGAGGTGCATCCCACCTCAGTCATGCTACGGAGGGGGTGCGCGCCGGTTGGGGAGGCCGCGGTCGCCGTCGCGGCTCAGGCGTGGGCGGCGGTGGCCAGCGCACGCAGCTCGGCGACCGCGTGGGCGAGGCCGTCGGGGTCGCCGTACAACGCAGAGCCGGCGACCAGCACGTTGGCGCCGGCGGCGGCCGCGCCGGCCACGGTGGACGGCGCGATCCCACCGTCGACCTCGACGTCGACGCGGTGGTCGAACCGGCGCGCGTCGATCATCGCACGGACCTCGCGGATCTTCGGTTCCATCGTGGCGATGTACGTCTGGCCCCCGAACCCGGGGTTGACCGTCATCACCAGGACCATGTCGACGAGGTCGAGCACGTGCTCGATCGCCGACGCCGGCGTCGCCGGGCTGATCGCCACCGCCGCCGTCGCCCCGAGCGCGCGGATGTGGCCGAGCGTGCGGTGCAGGTGCAGGCACGCTTCGGCGTGGACGATCAACCGCGAGCAGCCGGCGTCGACGTACTCCGCCGCCATCGCGTCGGGCGTGAGCACCATCAGGTGGGCCTCGAACGGCAGCGACGTGTACGGCCGGGCGGCCTGGATGACTGCCGGTCCGAAGGTCAGGTTGGGCACGAACTGACCGTCCATCACGTCCCACTGGATGCGGTCCACCCCGGCTGCGTCGAGCGCGGCCACCTCCTCGCCGAGCTTGGCGAAGTCCGCCGGGAGCACGCTCGGGGCGATCTCGATCGGATGCGCCGGGACGTGCGGAGACACGGCGTCAGAGTACCCGGGCGACCTCGCGCGTAGGCTCGCAGCGTGTCGGAGACGGTGCTGACCATCGAGAAGCTCGTCGCCGGCGGGGACGGGCTCGCCCACCTCGACGACGGTCGGGTGGTGTTCGTCGGTGCGTCGATCCCCGGTGAGACGGTTGCCGCCGACGTTGTCGAGGCGCGGCGCGACTACGCCCGCGCCACCGTTCGGCGCGTCGTCGAGGCCTCGCCGCACCGCGTCCAGCCGCCGTGTCCTGCGCTGGCCGACGGATGCGGTGGCTGCACGTGGCAGCACATCGCGCCCGACGAACAACTTGCGCTGAAGGTCGAGATCGTGCGCGACGCGTTGCGCCGCACCGCGCGTCTCCCCGACGCCGCCGTCATCGCGTCCGGCGCCGTCGACCCGTGGGCGTACCGCACCACGGTGCGATTGGCCGGCGGCGGTGGCGGTCGCGTCGGTCTGCGCCGCAGCAAGGATCACGGGGTCGTGCCGCTCGACGACTGCCTCGTCACCCATCCGGCGCTGACGGAGCTGTTCACAGCGCTGCGCCTCGACGCAGGCGCCGAAGTCTCGCTACGCCTCGGCGTCGCCTCCCGCGAACGCTCGGCGCTCGTCCATGCCGACGGGCCGCGCCGCTCGCCGCGGCTCGGCGGACTCCCACGCGACGTCGGATGCGGCCCGAGTGCTGTCGTGCACGAGTCGGTGGCCGGAGCGGTGCTGCAGGTCAGCGCGGCGTCGTTCTTCCAGTCGGGGCCGCAGGCCGCCGAGCTGCTCGTCGCGACGGTTGCCGACGCGTGCGCCGGGCAGGCCGGCGGGCGCGTGCTCGACGCGTACGCGGGCGTCGGGCTGTTCGCGGCGACGTTGCCGCTCGACACGGCGGAGCCGGTGATCCTCGTCGAATCGTCGCCGGCGGCGTGCGCCGACGCGCTGGTCAACCTCGCCGGGCGAGGTGCCGTCGTCGAGTGCACGACCGTCGAGGCATGGCAACCGGTCCCCGTCGACCTCGTGGTCGCCGATCCGTCCCGTGCCGGGCTCGGACGGGTGGGCGCCGAGCGGTTGGCGGCGACGGGTGCGGCGCGGATCGTGCTCGTCAGTTGCGACCCGGTATCGCTGGCCCGCGACGCGGCGCTGCTCGCCGAGTCGGGTTACCGGCACCATCGGAGCTGCGTGCTCGACCTCTTCCCGAACACGGCCCACCTCGAGGCCGTCACCACGTTCGATCGACGCCGGTAGTCCGGATGGACGATCAGCTTCGAACACCTCGCGTGGGCAGCGCAGCGTCGTCATTGTCGGACGCGTCGCTGGCGATGGCGATGGCCCGGTACCAGGAGGACGCGTTGGCGGAGGCATACCGGCGTCATGCCGGCGCCGTCTATGGGCTGGCGACGCGATTGCTGTCGAACCAGACCCAAGCGGAGGAGATCGTGCAGGAGATCTTCCTGCGGCTGTGGAACGATCCGGGCAGGTTCGATCCGGAACGCGGCAGCTTGCGCAGCTTCCTGCTCACGCAGACGCACGGCCGCGCAGTGGACATGCTCCGCAGCGAATCGGCGCGGCGGCGTCGCGAGGAGCGCGAGGTGGCGAGCAACGTCGCGCCCGGTCACGACGTCGATCGTGAGGTGTGGGACCTGGCCCTCGCCGGTCACGTCCGCGAGGCGATGGCCAACCTCCAACCGGTCGAGCGCGAGGCGATCGAGCTCGCCTACTTCGGGGGTCACACGTACCGTGAGGTCGCGGTGCTGCTCGGTGAGGCAGAGGGCACCGTGAAGAGCAGGATCCGTGCGGGTTTGAAGCGTTTGCGGTCAGAAATGGTCATCGCCGGCATCACACTGGGCGGCATCTGATGAGCGCCGACGAGAACCGCTACGACGAGCTGCTCGGCGCGTACGCGCTCGACGCGCTCGACGACGACGAGCGTCGCGACGTCGAGGAGTACTTGCGCGTCAACCCGAGTGCGGCCGGCGAGGTCGCCGAGCACCACGAGACGGCGGCGGCGCTCGGTTGGTCGCCGCTGGCGCCCCCGGACGGCCTGTGGGAGCGGATCGCGGCTTCACTCGAGAAGGCCCCACCGGCCCCGACCGGCGAGCTGGCCAAGGTGATGCCGATGACGTCGCGGAGGCGGCGCTACAACGTGGTCGGCGCGATCGCGATGGCCGTCGCGGCGGCACTCATCGCGGTGCTCGCGGTCGGCGTCGTGCGCAACCGCAACTCGACGGTCTCGATCAAACAGGCGATGGATCAAGCCCGGCGGTCCGCAGACGCCCGCCAGGTCGCGCTGCGTTCCCCCGATGGTGGCGTCAGCGTCGACATCGTCCTCGACGCCGATGGCCACGGCTACGTCGCCGGCAGCGCGCTGCCGTCGCTGCCGTCGGACCGGACGTACCAGCTGTGGGGGTTGATCGACGGCCGCGCGATCTCGCTCGGCGTGCTCGGCCACCGGCCCGGCGTGGAATCGTTCAGCGTCGACGGGAACCTGACGGTGCTGATGATCTCCAACGAGGTCGCCGGCGGGGTCCCGACCGATGCCAACCCGGTCGGCCTGATCAGCGCGACCGTCGCCTGACGCCGCCCACAGCAGATCAGGGCCGCGCCGGCGCGGCCGCCGTTCACAGTCGGGCGAGCCGGTGTTCGACGCGGGCGAGGAACCGCTGGCGATCCTCAGGGCTCGATCGGTCGACGCCGTACATCGCGATCCACGTCGTGCGCGCCAGCGGATGGCACGCAGCTCGAACGGCGCGGCCGACGACCCGCTTGCCGCCTTCCCCCTGCGCCGCGTTGACCAGCTTCGACGAGCCGTGGGTGGTCACGACGACCAACCGGCGAACGTTGCGCAGCATCCCCCACGTCCGCGCGCGACCGGCGGTGAGGTCCCAGGCGCAACCGTCGACGAGCACCCGTTCGAACCAGCCGGTGAGCATCGCCGGTTGCCCGCTCCACCACGTCGGGTAGACGAGCACGATCGCCTCGCACCAACGCAGGTGGCCGGCATACACGGCGAGATCGGCGGCGGCGGTGAGCTCGACCGAATCGTGATCGGTCGGGCCGTGGTCGACCGAATCGTGGTCGATCGGGCCGTGGTCGATCGGGCTGCGCCCGGCGTGATGCTCTGCCGCCGACACAGCGGGACGGAACCCGTCCGCGTACAGGTCGCTGATCCGCACGTCGTGACCGCCGCCGCGCAGCACGGCGAGCACACGGTCGAGCACCGCTGTCGTCAGCGAATCGGCGACGGGACG
>JBBQTN010000099.1:0-18213 GCA_038213195.1 Acidimicrobiales bacterium
ATCCCCAGCGCCACCGACGACAGCACGTACTCGGCGTTCGTCAACGACGTCACCGTCAACACCCCACACCCCCAGAGCAAGGGCGAAGTACGACAGACACTTGCCAGCCCTCCGGGCAGGCACCACGCGCCCAGCTCATCCGTCTGTCTCCAGGTCCAACGACCCCTGCGACCAACCGACCGGCTGCGCCGACCGACGGCCACGCGAGCGGGCCGGAGTGACATCAAGCGCTGCCGCCTGTGGCGCTGCCGTGTGTAGCCGATCCGCAGACGGCGGATCCGCACACGGCGGGGCGACATGCGGTGCGAGGATCTCGAGTCCCGGTGGTAGCCGCAGCGTGTACCCGGCAAGGCCGAACCGGCCCGCCGCGCCGGACGACTGGCTCAGCTCGGCGAAACCGCGATCGCGCAGCACCCGCAACGCGGCCGCGGCCGTCCCCGGATCGATGCCCAGGTGATCGGCCACCAGACGCGCCGACGTCGGCGCGATCAGACGTCCGTCGTGCCACTCGGCATCGTGGGCAAGGTCTTGCAAGACCACCCACACCTGTGGCCGGAACACCCGCAACAGATCCCGACCCGACGACCACACCACAAACCTCGACCGGGCGGAGCGTTGGCCATCATCTCGGTTGGGATATCCGATCGGCGTGGATCGCGCGACGGACAACCGACAGCGATGAAGTCGCCCACCGCTTCAGCCGGTGATCGCCGCTTCGTCGCGAGGCACGGCCGCGTCGCACAGCCGCACCACTCGCCCGGTGGTGATCAACTCGATCAACGCCCACCGCGGCACCCGAACGCAGCCCGGCCCGAACACGATCACCGGCAGCCCCAACGTCCCGCTCGATCTCAGGTAGGCACGCGCCAGCGCGTAGGCCTTCGATCGGCCGATGCGC
The DNA here is from genome assembly GCA_038213195.1 of Acidimicrobiales bacterium. GTDB lineage: Bacteria > Actinomycetota > Acidimicrobiia > Acidimicrobiales > Ilumatobacteraceae > JAODBQ01. Next base: position 899 of record JBBQTN010000099.1, read on the forward strand.
ATCGTCCGCGCCGCCTCCTCGACAGTCAGCAGCGGGAGCAGCATCATGCCCTGGGAGGGATCGTTCGAGCCCATGACCCTTTGATTACACCGATGTCATTCCGCCCGCAAGCCGTGAATTTCAACGGTCTCGGACTTGTCAAACGCAGCGGTACCGGACGGTACGCAGCGGTACGCGACGGACCACAACGGACATCTTGCCGTGACGTAGATCACATGCGATCGCAACAGGCGGCGGTGAGCGCCGATCGTCGTAAACCACGGACGCGTCTGCGTCCGTGCGTCGATGGCGTAACCCAGCCGGAACACGGTTGGTCGGACGTCATTGCAGCAGCTCGAACGCGGCGACGTGCACTGGTCGAACAACGGCAAAGTCACGGCGATTCAACGTCGCAATCGTCAGCGCGCCGAGCCGTTCCGCGACAGCGACGACCGACGCATCGACCACGCCCCAGCCCGAGATCATGGTATCGCTCGATCAGCGCTGCGCAGAGTTGCCAATCAGCCAGGGTCAAGTCGACGACGCTCATCTTGCCCGCGGCCAACGGCGCCACGAACGCGCTTTCGGCCCTCGGTCCGAGCCGGGACTCGATCATCCAAGCCGATTCCACCGCGACCGCGGCGGTCACGGCGAGGTCCTGATGCTCCTCGAGCAGTCGAGCGCACCGGTCGTGTTCCACCGCAGAGACGTCGGCGACCGCGAGGATGATGTTCGTATCGACGAACAGTACGTGCGGTCGCTCAGATCCCCTCGGCGTCGCGCCTCGCGGCCAGCTCAGCCCGCGCGCGCCGAACATCCATGGGCCCGGTTCGACCCGACGCCCCGAGCCCGATGAAGCTCAACCTGCGCTGGGGAGCGGCGTCATCGGAGGGAGCCGGCGGCGAAGTCGGCGATGACTTCGTCAACACTGACCCCTCGACGGGCGGCCTCGGCTCGCAGCCGCGGCACGAGATCGTCTGGAAGGTCGACGGTCATGGACATGCGCTCAGGCTACGTAGCCTGGGCCGTCACCGACGTTGCGGCCGTCGAACGCTCACTGCTCGGAATACAGCTGGCCCAAAAGTTCGGCCGCCTCGCGATCGGCCTCCGTTCGGGCCCGCGTGTACGTGCCGAGGACAGTGGCGACCGAGTTGCCGAGACGCTCCGACACGGTCTTGGCATCGACACCCTGGTCGATCATCGTCGTGGCCGCCTGATGGCGGAGGCTGTAAAGCGTCACGTCGTCGAGCCCGTGGTCCAGTCGCAGCTTGCGGAAGCGGCGCGACGTCGAGTCCGGCCGCCAGAAGCCGGTGCCGTCGACGGTGTCGCTGAACACGTAGGCGTCTGGCGACAGCGTCAACCGGCACATCGTCGCCACGGAGTCTCGCTCGGCCCGGTATCGGCCCAGCAACCCGAGCACAGTTCGGTCGAGGGGGATCCGGCGGGTCTTGCCCGTCTTGGTCAGATCCTGCACCTTGGGCTCGGGCTGTACCTCGAGGATGCGCCGGCTGATGCGGAGCTCGGCTCGCTCGAGATCGACGTCGCTCCACCGGAGTCCGCACATCTCGCCAGGCCGCGCGCCGGTCACGGCGGCCAAGTGGAGGTACACGGCCAAATCCGGATCGTTATCCCGGGCGGCCGCCAGCATGCGCCGCACGGCTGCCGGTTTCGGTGTAGCGATCACCGCCTTGGGGACGAGGGGTGGCCGGGCGAGCGCGGCCACGTTGGTCGGCGCCCACCCCCATCTCACTGCCTGGGCCAGTGCCGCCCGAACGATCGTGTGAGCCTTGCGGATCGACGCCGGGCCGAGGCCCCTGTCCCGGAGGGCGGCGTACCACCGCTCGAGATCCGCTACACCGAGCTTCCGCAGCGGGATGTCGCCGAGCGCCGGGAGGACGTGCAGCCGGATGTACCCCGCGTAGACCTGGCGGGTCGCCTCGCCGGCCGGTCCGCCCGTCGCCAACCACTGCTCGATGACCTTCGCCACCGTGGCATCGCTCACGTGCTGCGAGCGGTCCTCGGCCTTGGCGATGAGCACATGCACGAGCCGGTGGGCAGCGCGCTCGGACTTCGCCGTACCGGTCAGCACGCGGGCCTTACCTGTGCCGGGATCGCGGCCCAGCTTCACCTGGCAGACGTAGCTCTTGGAGCCGTCCCGGTTCTCGCGGACGCGGATGGTGCCCTTCATCGGACCCTCCCCTCGGGGAAGGCCAGACTAGGCGATCGGGCGCTGCGTAGGGTGTAAATCGGGTGTAACTCGATGTCCCGGGCTCGCCTCGGCGGCTCGTTAAGCCTCTGACCAGGAGGTTTGTAGCAGCCCCAACGGGATTCGAACCCGTGCCGCCACCTTGAGAGGGTGGTGTCCTAGGCCACTAGACGATGGGGCCGAGTAGCTGGACAAGACTACCAACGCGCCTGCGGGCCACCAACCGCGTGGTACGACGAACGGCTGGCCGCCTGACCGGCTGCCGACCGCTGTGAGCTGGGGAGCAAGGAATCGAACCCTGAATAACAGTACCAGAAACTGCTGTGTTGCCAGTTACACCACTCCCCACGGAGCCCCCTGAGTGTAGCAAGCGGCCTCTGCGGCCAACGCGCCGTTGCACGCCGAGCGGTGGGTCAGTCCTGCGCGGTGGTGAGCTCGCGCGCGAGGTCGAGCATCGCCGACGCCGCCGGCGAGCGAGGTCCCGGGCGGTGGACGATGCCGACGCGGCGGACCAGCCGGGGTCGTAACGAGCGGACGACGGCACCCTGTGCGGCGGCGCCGGCGGCCATCGGCGGCGGCAGCAGCGTCGTCCCTGCGCCGGCGAGCACGAGCGGGACGAGCGCCTCGCGATGGCTCGTCTCGACCACGACATTCGCCTCGACCCCGGCCCGGGCGAGGGTCCGGTCGAGCAGGCGACGCGTCGAGGTGCCCGGTGGTGTGGCCAGCAGGGCGAGCTGCGCGAACGCGGCAGCCGTGATCGTGCCCGGCACGGCACCGGGCGCCGTCACGGGGATCTCCCCGTCGACGCCCAGCTCCGGCGGGCTGACCGCGAGCAGTTCCTGGCGGAACAGCTCGACTCGCACCAGGCCGCGCAACCCGGTGGTCAGGTCGGCGAAGCCCAGTTCGGCACGGCCTGACGCGACCTGCCGCTCGATCGTCGCGGCGTCCTCCGGCTCACCGACCCGAACGGTGATCGCGGGGTGGAGGCGCCTGAACGCGCCGATCAGCCGCGCCAGCGGGTCCACCGCAAGGGTCGGGAGCGCGACGATCTCCAACCGCCCGGTGCGCAGGCCTGCGGCGGCGGCCGAGGCGTTGCGCAGGTCGACCGCGTCGCGCAGCACCCGCCGTGCTGCGTCGGTGACCACCTCACCTGCGGGAGTGACGGCGACGCCGCGGCCGACCCGCTCGAACAGCTGCACGCCCAGCTCGCGCTCCAGCGCACGAATCCCTTGCGACAACGACGGTTGGGCCACTCGCAACGCCTGAGCGGCTCGCGTGAACCCCCCGTGCGCGCCCACCGCAACGACGTACTCGAGCTGGCGTAGATCCATAGGTGCAGCCTATGAATGTCATGTGAATGATCCCCTATGTCGTCCAGTCTTCCGGGTCCACACTGATCACATGAGGTGCCGGCCGTGATCGCTCCGCACACGCTGTTCGGGGCGGCGCTGATCGGGCTGTTCGTCGGCTTCCTGGGCGGGCTGCTGGGCAAGGGCGGTTCGGCGATCGCGACCCCGCTGCTGCACGCGATCGGGGTTCCCGCGATCGTTGCCGTGGCGGCGCCGCTGCCGGCGACGATCCCCTCCACCCTCGCCGCCAGCTGGGTGTACTGGAGGGCGCAGCACATCGACCGGCGCGTCGTTCGCGCATGCGTCGCGTGGGGCGTGCCGGCGACGGTCGCAGGCGCGATCGCGACGAGGTGGATCGGCGGCGGCGTGCTGGTCCGGCTGACCGACGCGCTGCTCGTCGTGCTCGGTGTGCGGTTGCTCGTGCATCGCCGCGAGCCGGGGCACGTCGCCGAGGCGGGTGCGCCGGCCCGCCTCGACGATCGCCCGTCCGCGGCCGCTCAGGCGCACGGTGTGCCGGCGATCGCCACACCGAAGGCGCAGGCCACGACGACCGCCACGTGGGCGCAGGCCACGACGACCGCCACCTCGGCGACGACCGCCACCTCGGCACCCCCGGCAACGGCGACGACGACCGCCACCTCGGCGACGACCGCCACCTCGGCGACGACCGCCACCTCGGCACCGCCGGCACCGTCGCCGACGGCGGGCGCGACTGCGCCGCGCCGACCGGCCGATGGCGCGGCGACGCTCGCCATCGTTGCGATCCTGGTCGGGTTGTCCGCCGGGCTGCTGGCGAACAGCGGTGGGTTCCTGCTCGCGCCGCTGTTGATCACGGTGGTGCGGATGCCGATCCGCCCGGCGCTGGCATCGTCGCTCGCGGTCTCGGCGGTCCTCGCGGTGCCCGGCACGATCGTCCACGCAGCGCTCGGCCACATCGACTGGACGTTGGTCGCCGTGCTCGCAGTGACATCGGTGCCGCTGTCGATCGCCGGCGCCCGGGTCGCCCTGCGCGTCGACGCGGCGCGACTCGAACGGATCTATGGGGCGATGCTCTTGCTGCTCGGCGGGATCTTCCTGCTCACCGGCTGAGCCCGAGACACCGGGCTCACCCTGTCGATCGCCGGCGCCCGGGTCGGCTCGGCCGGCCGCCCGTAGCGCGACCGGATTTGCCCCGCGTCGACGAACGTTCGCCGGTTCCCCGGGCCGGCACCCATGGCGCGACCGGGTTGCACCGCGTCGACGAACGTTCGCCGGTTCCCGGCTCGGCCGGCGGCGGCGCGACCGGGTGCGCGGTGTCGACGAACGATCGCCGGTCCCCGGGCCAGCGCGCATGGCGATACCGGGTGACCCGTCGACCGACGGCGGCCGGACGGCTGCCTGCGGGCACTGCGACGACGTGGGTCAGCCGGTGATCGCGAGGAGCCGGCGGAAGCCGATGATCCGTCCGACGGAGACGCCGGCGGCCTCCTCCATCTCCTTGCCCAACGCCCGCCCGCCGCGCACCGGGCTCGTCCTGGTCGGCGAGACGTACGCGGTCAGACCGAGCTCCTCACTCGTCAGCCGGATCCGCAGCGAGTGGTAGGGATCGCTGACCAGCAGCACCCGCTTCAGCCCGCGGGCGGCGAGCAGGTCGCGCACGCCGACGAGCGAGTCGTACGAGTTGTGCGCTTCGTTCTCCTGCAGGATCGCGGCGGCCGGCACGCCGCGATCCTCCAGGTATCGCGCCGACGCCTCGGCCTCGGTGAAGCGGTCGCCGGCGAGCTTGCCGCCAGTGACCACCACGAGCGGCGCCTCGCCCCTCCCCCACAGCTGCACGACGTGATCCAGCCGCGCCGCGAGCTGCGGTGACGGACGACCGTTGTACTGCGCAGCGCCCATCACGACGATCGCGTCGACGGGTCGCGCCTGGTCGCCCCTGCCGGTCGCGTGAACCTGGTAGAGGTTGAACGCATACCAACCGGCGGCGACGATGAGGATCACGGCCAGCGTCAGCAGCGTTCGCCTCAGCCATCGCCGGCGCCGTGTCGGTGGCCGCACCACCACGCCCCCGACAGGGGTCGGATCGACGGGCTGGCCGACCCACGGCATGGGCTCGGTGGCCGCGTCATCGCCGAAGCCGAAGCCGGCGCCGGCGCCGGCCACCTCCGGGTGCCCGAGCGCATCGGTGGTGCGAGTCGGGCGAGTCGTCGTGGTGCGCGCCGGCCGAGGCGAGCCCGACACCAGCAGCGGATCGCGTTCCATCACCCGGCTGCCGCCTCCAGCGACCGCAGCCGGCGCAGCGTCTCGTCGCGGCCGAGCAGCTCCAACGACTCGAACAGCGGCGGCCCGACGGCCCGGCCGGTGACGGCGACGCGGACGACAGCCTGCGCCTTGCCCAGCTTCAGCCCGTGGGCGACGGCGATCTGCTCGAGCGCGCCCTTCAGCCGCTCTGCTTCCCACACCCCGAGCGCGACGTACGCGGCGATGGTGTCAGCGAGCACTTCGCGCGCGCCGGCCCCGCCGAGCGCCTTCGCTCGTGCGTGCTCGTCCACCTCCGGCGCGGCGAGGAAGAGGAAGTCGACCATCGCCGGCACCTCCGCCAAGGTGCCGACGCGGGTCTGGACGAGCGGCGCGAGCGCCGTGAACACGGCAGGATCGAACCGCTCCGATGGCCACGGGACCGTCGGCGCCAACAGGAATGGCTGACACGCCCCGATGAACGCCTCGGTCGAGAGCGCCCTGATGTACTCGCCGTTGAACGCGGTGAGCTTCTTGACGTCGAAGAACGCCGGCGAGTGGGTGACGTCCTCGATCCGGAAGTCGCGCTCGATCTGCGACCACGGCACGATCTCGGTGTCGCCCTTCGGCGCCCAGCCGAGCGTCATCAGGTAGTTGACCATCGCCTCGGCGAGGTAGCCCTCGTCGCGGTAGCTCTCCAGCGCGACCTTGTCGCGGCGCTTCGACAACTTCTTGCGCTGCTCGTTGACGACCACAGGCACGTGCGCCCACACCGGCGGCACGGCGCCGAGCGCGTCCCACAGCATTTGCTGCTTGGGCGCGTTGGGGAGGTGCTCCTCGGCGCGCAGCACGTGGGAGATGTGCATGTCGATGTCGTCGACGACATTGGCGAGCATGAAGATCGGCGAGCCGTTGCCACGCAGCAGCACGAAGTCCTCGATCGTGTCGTTGGCGAAGACGACCTCGCCGCGCACCGCGTCGTGCACGACCGTCGTGCCCTCGGGGACGCGGAACCGCAGGACCCGGCCCGGGCCTGGGCCGAGGCCGCGGTTGCGCGAGTAGCCGTCGTAGCCCGGCTTGCCCGACGCCTTGGACCGCGCCTGGATCTCCTCCGGCGACAGGTCGCAGTAGTAGGCGTGTCCTGCGTCGTACAGACGGTGCGCGGCGGCGATGTGCAGCGTGGCGTTGGCGCTCTGGAAGTACGGGCCCTCGAACGCCGGGTCGTCACTGCTGATCCCGATCCAGGCGAGCGCGTCGACGATCCCCTGCGTCCACTCCGGACGGTTGCGCGCCTCGTCTGTGTCTTCGATGCGCAGGACGAACGTTCCTCCGAGCCGACGTGCCAGCGCCCAGTTGTAGAGCGCTGTGCGCGCCCCGCCGACGTGGAAGAACCCGGTGGGTGAGGGCGCGATGCGAAAGCGAGGACCGGCCATGGAGGAAGTCAGGCTAGCGACGGCGTCCCAGCGGTGCCGGTCAACCGCGCCGGCGCTGCCGGCGGACGCTGGGTGACCAGCGCGAGGTTGCGCAGCTGGCGCAGGGCCACCGAGAGGATCCCGACGTCCAACGAACCGACCCTGCGGATCTCGGTGAACATCGCCATCGTGCGGTTGACGACGCGTTCGTTGGCCGCCGCCCACTCCCGCGCCGAACCAACGAACAGCGCGTCGTCGGCGAGATCGGCGAGCGCCACCAGCAGGTCGTCGCGCAGCGCGGAGCGAGCCTGCGTCTGCCACCGATCGGCGCGCGGCAGGGCGCCGATGGCCTCCCACAACCAGCCCACGTCGAGCAGCTCGAACACCGCCCAGTACGCCGCGGCGACGGCTGCGACGTCGGTACCGCGCATCGCCGACAGCTCGATCACATCGAAGCCGGTGTGCAACATCGGCCACACCACAGTACGTTGGGCGACCTGCTCCGGCACCCGCGCCGCCAGCCGGCCAGCCTCCTTCGCGAACATCTGCTCGCGCATCCGTCCACGGATCACGGACTCCAGCCGTGCCTCCAACCAGGCCATCGGCGCCTCGAACTCGGCGACGACGGCGGCGATGTCGAGTGGCGGACGGCGGTGGCGCAGCAGCCACAGCGCGCCGCGCTCGACCATCTGGCGCAGCTCGAGGAACAGCTCCAGCTGGGTGTCGAGCTTGACCACCGTGGCGGGATCGCCGTGACCGAGGGCCTCGATCTCTTCCCAGCGGGCGACCAGCCCGAAGATGTCGCGGGCGGCCACCCAGGCGCGCATCACGTCGACGACCCCCGCACCGGTGTCCTCGGTCATCCTGTTGTCGAAGGAGATGCCCGACAGGTTGACCATCTGGTTGGCGACCTGGGTGGCGATGATCTCGCGGCGCAGGCGATGCCCGCCGATCTGCTCGCCGAATCGCCCGCGCAGCTCAGCGGGGAAGTAGCGGACGAGCTCGGGCTCGAGGTACGGGTCGTCGGGCATGTCGCTCCGCAACATCTCGTGCACGTTGGCGCTCTTGGTGTACGCCATCAGCACCGAGAACTCGGGGGTGGTCAACCCGATCCCGTTGGCCTGGCGTTCAGCCAGCTGGCGGTTGGTCGGCAGGAACTCGAGGGCTCGATCCAGCCAGCCCTCCGCCTCGAGCACGTTGAGGTAGCGGGCGTGCACGTTGACCATCGCCAGCGTCTGGCGGCGAGCGATGGCCAGACCGAGCGTCTGGGCGCGGTTGTCGTCGAGCACGAGCTCTGCGACCTCGTCGGTCATCGCGGCCAGCAGCTCGTTGCGCGTCGCTACCGTCATCGCCCCCGATGCCACGACCGCGTCGAGCAGGATCTTGATGTTCACCTCGTGGTCGCTGCAGTCGACACCCGCCGAGTTGTCGATCGCATCGGTGTTGATCAGCCCACCGGCCAGGGCGTACTCGACCCGACCGCGCTCGGTCAGCCCGAGGTTGCCGCCTTCCGCGACGATCCGGCAGCGCAGCTCGTCGCCGTTGACGCGCAACGCGTCGTTGGCCCGGTCACCGACCTCGGCGTTCGACTCGGTCGAGGCCTTGACGTACGTGCCGATCCCACCGTTCCAGAGCAGGTCGACCGGCGCGCAGAGGATCACCGAGACGAGCTCTGCGGGGGTGAACAGGGTGCGATCGGCGCCGAGCAGTTGGCGGGCGCGCTCGCTGATCTCGACGCTCTTCGCCGTGCGCGGGTACACGCCACCGCCGGCGGAGATCAGCGACTCGTCGTAGTCGGCCCAGCTCGACCGCGGCAGCTCGAACAACCGCCGCCGCTCGGCGAACGACGCCATCGGATCGGGGTCGGGATCGACGAACACGTGGCGGTGGTCGAACGCAGCGACGAGCCGCAGGTGGGCCGAGCGGAGCATGCCGTTGCCGAACACGTCACCCGACATGTCGCCGATGCCGACCACGGTCAGCTCGTCGGAATCGGCGTTCTTGCCGATCGCCTTGGCGTGACGGCGCACGCTCTCCCACGCGCCACGCGCGGTGATGCCCATCGCCTTGTGGTCGTACCCGCTGCTGCCGCCCGACGCGAAGGCGTCACCGAGCCAGAACGCGTAGGACGCGGCGATCTCGTTGGCGATGTCGCTGAACGACGCCGTCCCCTTGTCGGCGGCGACCACGAGGTACGGGTCGTCGCCGTCGTAGCGGACGGTGTCCGGCGGAGCGACGACCGCGCCGCCGACGATGTTGTCGGTCAGGTCGAGCATCCCACCGATCAGCTCGCGATAGCAGGCCACACCTTCTGCGCGCAGATCGTCGGGCGAGGACGTCGAACGTTTGAGGACGAACCCGCCCTTGGCGCCTGTCGGCACGATCACCGCGTTCTTGACGATCTGCGCCTTGACGAGTCCGAGGATCTCCGTGCGGAAGTCCTCGCGACGGTCACTCCACCGGATCCCGCCACGGGCGACCATCCCCTTGCGCAGGTGCAGTCCTTCGACGCGCGGCGAGCACACCCAGATCTCGAACAGCGGCCGCGGTTCGGGCAGATCGGGGACCTTGCTCGAGTCGAACTTGAACGCGAGCACGGGCCGGTGGCCCCCGTCGCCCGCGGGCCGGTACGCGTTGGTGCGCACCGTCGCGTCGATCAGCGCCATCACTGCGCGCAGCGTCCTGTCGTCGTCGAGGCTCGGCACCGCGTCGAGCGCATCGCCGATCTGATCGCGCAGCGCGGCGTGGGCGGTCTGCGGGGCGTCGACGCACATCGGATCGAACCGGCTCTCGAACAGCCCGACCAGCTGCGCGCTGATCGCCGGGTGCCGGCAGAGGGTCGTCTCGATGTACTGCAGGCCGAACGGGAAGCCGATCTGGCGCAGGTAGCGCGTGTAGGCGCGCAGCACCTCGACATCGCGCGCCGACAGCCCGGCGAGCAGCACCAGACGGTTGAGCGCGTCCACCTCGATCCTTCCGGCGAACGACGCCGCGAAGGCGCGCTGGACCTCCGCACGAACGGGCGCCGACAGCAGCGCGCCGTCCGCGACCGACACACCGACGTCGTGCAGCCACACCGGCTCGCCGTCGACGGGAGTGAACCGGAAGGCACGTTCGTCGAGAGCGCGGAAGCCGAGCTGGTCGAGCAAGGGCAACAGATCGGCGAGCGGGAGCGAGGCACCGCGGTGGTAGACCCGGAACCGCCACTCCGTCGGGGCGGCCTCGCCGTACTGGAGCATCGCCGTGCCGAGCTCCGCACCGGAGCGGCACAGATCATCGATCTCGACGAGGTCGACGGCCGCGGTGCCCGGCCAGTTCAGCTCGTCGTAGCCGGCGGGGATCATCGGTCGGTACGTCTCGACGATGTGATCGGCGCGCTGCACCCCGACCGCAGACGCCAGCGCGGCGCGGGTCGCCTCCACCCACTCAGGGCCGACCTCGGCCACTGATCTCGTTGCGCTGCTGCCCATGTCCCCTACCCCTTCCGGCGCCGTTGCCGTGCCCCCCAGTTGACCACAACACCGGCCGATCGCGTCGTGACTGATCGACGGTTCGCCGCCGAATCGGCGACATAGGGTGACTCGCGATGGAACCGCCGCCCCACGACAGCTCGACGCGTCCCGGCGCCGTGGTCACGGAGGTCCACCACGACCACCGCGCGGTGGCGGGCGGCGTGGCGCGTGCTGCGGTGTTCGGCGTGAGCGACGGGCTGGTCAGCAACGTGTCGCTGGTGATCGGGCTCGCCGGGTCGGGCGTCGGACCGAACATCGTCCGGCTGACGGGCCTCGCCGGGGCGATCGCCGGCGGGGCGAGCATGGCCGCCGGCGAGTGGATCAGCCTCTCCGCACAGAACGAGCTGATCCGCCGCGAGGTCGCGATCGAACGGCGCGAGCTGGCCCACAACCCGGCGTCGGAGACGGCGGAGCTCGCTGCCGCGTACCGCCAGCACGGGATGTCGCCCGGCACCGCCGCGACGGCGGCCAACGAGGTGATGGCCCACACCGAGCGCGCCCTCGGCGTCCACGCCCGCCAGGAGCTCGGCGTCGACCCACACGACCTCGCCTCGCCGTGGCGCGCGGCCGCGGTGTCGCTGCTGTGCTTCCTGGTCGGCGCGGTGCTGCCGGTGATCCCGTGGTTCGGTGGGCGCGGCGGAGCGGCCGAGATCACGTCGGTGTCGATCGGGGTGGTCGCCGCGGCGATCGTCGGTGCGGCCATCGGCCGGTTCGCCGAACGGCGGGTGGCGTGGAGCTCGATCCGCCAGGTGCTGATCCTCCTCGTCGCCTGTGCGGCGACGTTCGTCATCGGCTCGCTGCTGGGCGTGGCCGGCGGGTGAGCAGGGCTCCTGACGGCGACGACTGCCGACGTGCGGCACCGGAACGTGATCTGATGGCCTCGATGTCCCAGATCAACGTGCTCGGCACCGAACTCGAACCCTGCTCCTACGACCCGTTGACCGGGTACTACCGCACCGGCTGCTGCGAGAACCATGGCGACGACCCGGGGATGCACGTGGTCTGTGTGGTGCTCACCGATGAGTTCCTCGAGTTCTCCAAGAACGCCGGCAACGACCTCAGCACGCCGATGCCGCAGTACGGCTTCGCCGGCCTCGTCGGTGGACAGCAGTGGTGCCTGTGCGCATCCCGCTGGCAGGAGGCGTTCGATGCAGGCGCGCCGCCGATGGTCCGGCTCGGTTCGACGCACGTGTCGGCGCTGGAGCACTGCTCGCTCGCCGACCTGCGCGCCCACGCGATCGAGTAGTGCCCGGCGGCCGGCCGCCGACGGTACTGTCAACTCAACCCACCTGACGAGGCAGCCGATGGCGGAACCGTTCCCACACGAACCGGAGGAACCGGAGGAACCGGCGTTCGAACGACCGGTGCCGATCCCCGAGCCTGCTCGTCCGCGGTCGTCGGGTGCGACCGCAGCGGCGCCCGGGATCGACCTCGCCAGACTCCGCGCGACCGGCGGCGAGCCGGTGGTGATCGTCTCGAAGCTGCGCTGGTGGGTCACGTTGCTCGTCGCAGCGTTGTTCGCAGGATCGTTGGCTCTCGGTGGCTCCGCCGTCTACCACGCCGTCCGCGACGCCCGCCGCCAGGTCGGTGCGGTCGCCCGGCCGGCGCCGGCAACGGCGGTCGACGCGTCCTCGTTCACCACGGTGCCGACTCCTGCGACGCCCGCCGACACCCTGCCGGGCAACGTCCACAGCCTGTTCGACCCGGGCGCCGCGGTCGCCCTCGCCCCGCTGCTCGACAGGGTCTTCGGCGCCAACTCGTCACGGTTCACCTCGATCATCGTCTACAGCGACCACGCGGTGACGACGACCCAGGATCCGACGGACCCCTCGCGGACCGTGCAGACCACGTGGCGTCCGACCGGCATCGCCGCGGACGCCCCGAAGCAGGAGAGCATCGACTTCACCAAGGCGCTGTTCGGCGTCAGCGACATGGACTGGAGCGTGATCCCCGGGCTGGTCGCCGCGGCTCCCGGCCTGGTCGGTCTGCCCGACCACGCGGTCACCGACGTGGTGGTGCAGCGTTGGGGGTTCGATCCGGCGTTCCCGATGCGCGTCCTCGTCTACGTCGACGGCGGCAAGTTCGTGGAGGCGATGACGGACGGCCAGGTCGTTGCGGTGCACTGACCTCGCCCGGGCCGGCCCGTCACGCCGTCAGCCGCGCAGGTGCGCTGGCCGCGGATCGCTCATGCCGCCCAGGTTCGACTGCGCGGTGAGACCGCCGTCGACGACGATCGCCTGGCCGGTCACGAACGACGACTCCGCCGACGACAGCCACACCGCAGCGGCGGCGATCTCCTCCGGCTGCCCGATCCGCCCGAGCGGGTGAGCGCGCTCGCTGCGTGCCCTGGCCGCCGGATCGCTCAACATCCTGCCGACGGGGGGCGTGTCGATCGCGCCGGGGCAGATGCAGTTGACGCGGATGTTCTGGCGGGCATGGTCGACCGCGAGGCTGCGGGTCAGGTTGATCACGGCGGCCTTGCTCGCGCTGTACACCACGCTTCCCGGATCTCCCCTCATCCCCGAGACCGATGCGGTGGAGACGATCGTCCCGCCGCCGCCCGCAGCCATCACGGGCACGGCGTACTTCGCGCCGAGGAACACGGACCGGACGTTGACCGCCATCACGAGGTCCCAGTCCTGCTCGGAGAGGCTGACGGCGGTGCCGGGGCGGATCGTGCCGGCGTTGTTGAACAGCGCGTGCAGGCCACCGAACGACTCGACCGCGAACGCCACCATCCGCTCCACGTCGGCGCCCTTGGCCACATCGGCCTGGCAGGCCACGGCGGTGCCGCCCTCGCGACGGATCATCTCGACGGTCTCGTCGACCTTCGGGCCACGGATGTCGGCGGCGACGACCGACGCCCCCTCAGCGGCGAAGCGCAGCGCACTGGCCCGCCCGATGCCCGATCCCGCTCCCGTGACGATCGCAACCTTCTCTGGCAACAGCATCGGCGCATCATCGCGCAACGCGCGCGGCGATCTAAGGTGCGCCGCGCACAGCCGCACGGGGCGCGGCCAGGTCGTGTGCATCGTGTGCGAGGGGGAGGGTCGTGATGTTGTCTGCGTATCGGGTGGTGGATGTCACCGACCACCGCGGGCAGCTGGCCGGGATGATCCTCGCCGGGCTCGGCGCCGAGGTGATCCTCGCCGAGCCCCCTGAGGGCAGCCCGGCGCGCCGGCGCGGCGACGGGCTCGAGTGGTGGGCGTACAACCGTGGCAAGTCGAGCGTCGTCTGCGCGACCGACGACGAGTTGCTCGAACTGGTGCGCGGCGCCGACGTGCTGCTGGACAGCGGCGGCCGGTTCGATCCGGCGGAGATGGCCGCGCTTAACCCGTCGCTCGTGCACGTCACCGTGAGCGCGTACGGGTCCGACGGCCCGAAGTCCGGCTGGGCCGCGTCCGACCTGACGATCCTCGCCGCCGGCTGTGCGCAGGCGCTGAACGGTGACAGCGATCGCGCCCCGGTGCGCACCTCGGTGCCGCAGGCGTGGCTGCACGCGGGCGCCGAGGCCGCCGTCGGTGCGCTGCTCGCGCTGACCGAGCGCAACCGCAGCGGACTCGGCCAGCACGTCGACGTCTCGGCGCAGCAGGCGGTGATGCAGGCGGGCATCCCCGGGGTGCTGCTGACGCCGAACGACAACCCCGAGGCGCAGCGCACCTCCGGCGGGATCCTCGTCGGTCCCGTGCACCTGCAGTTCGTCTACCCGGCACTCGACGGCTACGTGTCGATCACCCTGCTGTTCGGGTCGATGATCGGACCGTTCACCCGGCGGCTGATGCACTGGGTGCACGAGGCGGGCCACTGCGACGAGTCGCTGCGCGACTGGGACTGGGACGCGTTCGGGTTGCGTCTGGCGATGGATCCCGCAGGTGCCGAGGAGCTCGAAGTGGTCAAGGCCGCGATCACCGAATTGACGCGGACCAGGACCAAGGCCGAGCTGTTCGCCGAAGCGCAGCGCCGGCGGATCCTGCTCGCGCCCGTCTCGACCGCCGCCGAGCTCGTCGCCGACGAGCACCTTCGCGCCCGCGGCTACTGGCAGCACGTGGACGGGCGGACGTGCCCCGGTCCGTTCGTGAAGTCGACGGCAGGCGAGATACCGGTGCTGCACGCACCTCCGGCCCTCGGCGCGCTCGCGGACGGTGCGCTGCACCGCACAGCGGCTCGCCGTACGGCAGCCGACGCGGCAGGCGCGACGACGACAACCGCCGCGGATGTCGATGGCTCGACCGCGACGCTGCCGCTCGCCGGCCTCAACGTGGTCGACCTGACGTGGGTGTTCGCGGGGCCGCTGACGACGCGGGTGCTCGCCGACTTCGGGGCCACCGTGGTCAAGGTGGAAGGCCCTGCCCACCCCGATGCGTCCCGCGGCGGGGGCGGCGCGCTGCGCGGCGACTTCGGCCTCGAGGGCAGCGTCGCGTTCGCCCACTTCAACTGCGGCAAGTTGGGTCTCAGCCTCGACCTCAACACGGCGGCCGGGCGGACGGTCCTGCTCGACCTGGTCCGCTGGGCGGACGTGCTGATCGAGTCCTTCACGCCGGGCGTGATGCAGGCGTGGGGCCTCGGCTACGACGCGCTCCGTGGGGTCAACCCGCGGTTGGTGATGATGAGCACCAGCCTGATGGGACAGTCGGGGCCGCAGTCGGAGTTCGCCGGGTTCGGCAACCTGGCGGGCGCGATCTCCGGCTTCTACGAGCTGACGGGATGGCCGGATCGCGCGCCCGCCGGACCGTTCCTCGCCTACACCGACTACATCGCGCCGCGGTACTCCGTGGCCGCGTTGCTCGCCGCGCTCGACTGGCGGCGGCACACCGGTCTCGGCCAGCACCTCGACCTGTCGCAGGCCGAGGCGTCGATCCACTTCCTCGCCCCGGCGATCCTCGACCACTGCGTCAACGGCGCGCAGCCGACGCGGATGGGCAACGCCGACGCGTTCCTCGAGCCGCACGGCGTGTACCCCTGTACCGGCGACGACTGCTGGGTCGCGATCGCGTGCGAGACCGACGAGCAGCGACGCTCCCTGGCGACCGCCCTCGGCATCGCCGATCACCGGCGTGACGGTCTCGCCCGCGAACCACGACCGTGCGTGCGGATCACAGACGACGAGCTGTCGGCATGGACCGCGACACGCTCGATCGCCGAGGTCGAGCAGCTGTTGCAGGGGCACGGCGTGCCGGTGCACGGCGTCCAGAACAGCGCGGCGTGCTGGGCGGACCCACAGCTGCGCCACCGTCAGCACTACCTCACGGTGGACCATCCCGTGCATGGCAGCTGCGTCGTCGAGGCACCCCGCGTCGTGCTCTCGCGGACACCAGGCGTCGTCCGCCGAGCCGGACCATCGATGGGCGAACACAACGACATCGTGCTGCGCGAGCTGCTCGGCTACGACGACGATCGCGTCACCGAGCTCGTGATCGAGGGCGCGCTGGGCTGAGTCCCGCGGCGCGCCGTGTCGTGGCGGTGCGCTCGGCCGGGCGATGCCCGTCTCCGGTTGGTAGCGACCGGAGAGGCACGTGCGGATCTGGCTGCGACCGGTCGACCCGATCCGGCCCGGGCCGCGCCGGACGGCGCGGCGTGGTCGAATGGGAACATGACCGTCTCGACCGAACGCGACGGTGACGTCCTCGTCGTCACCATCGACCGCCCCGACGTCCGCAACGCCGTGGACCGCGATGCCGCCACCGCGCTGACCACCGCGTTCCGCGAGTTCGAGGCCGACGCCGACCTCCACGTGGCGGTGCTGACCGGCGCCGGCGGCACGTTCTGCGCCGGCGCTGACCTGAAGGCCGTCGCCCGCGGCAACGGCAACCGCGTCGACGCCCACCCCGCGGCGGACGGGCCGATGGGTCCGACCCGGATGCTGCTGTCCAAGCCGGTGATCGCTGCGGTGGAAGGCTTCGCGGTGGCGGGCGGATTGGAGCTGGCACTGTGGTGCGACCTGCGCGTCGCGGCCGCCGACGCGACGTTCGGGGTGTACTGCCGGCGCTGGGGTGTGCCGCTCATCGACGGGGGCACCGTACGGCTGCCACGGCTGATCGGCCACAGCCACGCACTCGACCTGATCCTCACCGGACGCGGGGTGAGCGGCGACGAGGCGCTGCGGATCGGACTCGCCAACCGGTTGTGCGCGTCCGGTCAGGCGCTCGTCGAGGCGGTCGCCCTCGCTCATCAGCTCGCGGCGTTCCCACAGGCGTGCATGCGCAGCGACCGGCTGAGCAGCTACGAGCAGTGGGACCACGGCCTCGTCGACGCCCTCTCGATCGAGACCAGGCGCGGGATCGACGTGATCGCGACCGGCGAGACGCGGGCAGGCGCGGCACGGTTCGCGGCCGGCGCCGGCCGCCACGGAACCGCTTCCTGAACGGGGTACCGTGACCCGGTGAGCGACTCGACCGCCGCTGGCAAGCCCCTGCTGCGCGGCTGGTCGCACGTCGTCTCGTTCGCGGTCGTCGGGATCATCGGCCTGTTCATGCTGGCGTTCACCGAGGCGCCACCTGCGGACCGTCTGACCCTCGTCGTGTACCTGCTCGGCACACTCGCGATGTTCGGGGTGTCCGCCCTCTACCACCGCGGCGTGTGGAGCGACTCCGCACGATCCGTGTGGAAGCGCCTCGACCACTCGACGATCTTCCTGGCGATC
>JBBQTN010000100.1:0-18146 GCA_038213195.1 Acidimicrobiales bacterium
GTGGCATCGACGTACACGCCGCGGTCGTCGGTGAACGCCGCTGCGAGGATGTAGCCCTGGTTGAACAGCCGGAAATAGGGCTCGCGTGACGACACGTGGCCGAGGTCGAACAGGACCTTGTGCCAGAACCGGGCGTAGAGCAGGTGCAGCACCGCATGCTCGACGCCGCCGACGTACAGGTCGACACCGCCCGGATGACCCGGGCCCTGCGGCCCCATCCAGTACGCCTCGACGGCCGGATCGACGAAGCGGTCCGCGTTGGTCGGGTCGAGGTAACGCAGCTCGTACCAGCAGCTGCCGGCCCACTGCGGCATGACGTTGGTGTCGCGCCGGTACCAGCGCGGGCCGTCGCCGAGGTCGAGCTCGACCTCGGTCCACCAGTCGAGGCGGTCGAGCGGGCTCTCCGGGTCGGAGAACTCGTCATCGGGATCGAACGTGCGCGGCGAGAAGTCGTCCGTCTCCGGGAGCACGAGCGGCAGCTGGTCGTCCGGCAGCGCGTAGGGCAGCCCGTCGGCGTCGAAGACGATCGGGAACGGCTCACCCCAGTAGCGCTGCCGGCTGAACAGCCAGTCGCGCAGCTTGTAGGTGGTGGTTCCTTCACCGGAACCGTTGGCGACCAGCCAGTCGATGGTGCGCTGCTTGCCCTCCGCAACGCGGCTGATCCCGTCCAGTTCGAGGCCGTCGCGGTTCGAGTTGCCGTACGGCGCGTCGCCGATGAACGCGTGCGGCCACGTCGACGTGTCGAGCTCGGTGGGATCACGCTGCGGCTCGACATCGCGCTCGCGGAACCACTGCACGGGTGGCATCTGGATCGCCGGGATCGGCAACTCGAACTTGCGCGCGAACTCGAAGTCGCGCTGGTCGCCGCACGGCACAGCCATGATCGCCCCTGTGCCATAGCCCATCAGCACGTAGTCGGCCACCCACACCGGTACCCGCTGACCGGTGACCGGGTTCAGCGCGTGGCCGCCCGTGAACACCCCGGTCTTGTCGCGACCCTCGCTCTGGCGGTCGATGTCGGTCTTCGCCGTGGTCTGCGCCGTGTAGGCCTTGACGTCGGCCACGTGGTCGGGCGTGGTCAGCCGCTCGACGGCGGGATGCTCGGGCGCGAGCACCAGGAACGTCGCCCCGAACAACGTGTCAGGGCGGGTGGTGAACACGCTCAGTGGACCGGCGTCGGAGGCGAAGTGGACGATCGCGCCGGCGCTGCGGCCGATCCAGTTGCGCTGGATCGCCTTGATCGCGTCGGACCAGTCGAGCAGATCGAGGTCGTCGATCAGCCGGTCGGCGTAGTCGGTGATGCGCATCATCCACTGGCGCATGTTGCGCTTGAACACGGGGAAGTTGCCGCGGTCGCTGCGACCGTCCGCCGTGACCTCCTCGTTGGCGACGACGGTGCCGAGGCCGGGGCACCAGTTGACGGGCGCCTCGGCGACGTACGCCAGCCGGTGGCTGTCGATCACCTCGCGGCGCTCGATGTCGTTCAGCGCTGACCACTCGCGCCGGCCGTCCGGTTGCCGTGCACCAGTGGCCAGCTCGGCGTCCAGCTCGGCGATCGGGCGGGCCCTGCCCCGGTCCTTGTCGTACCAGGAGTTGAAGATCTGCAGGAAGATCCATTGCGTCCAGCGGTAGTAGCTCGGGTCGGCGGTGGAGATGCTGCGCCGCTTGTCGTGGCTCAACCCCAGCCGGCCGAGCTGGCGGCGGTACGTGGCGATGTTCTGCTCCGTGGTGATCGCCGGGTGCTGGCCGGTCTGCACCGCGTACTGCTCGGCGGGCAGGCCGAACGCGTCGAAGCCCATCGAGTACATCACGTTGTGGCCGGTCATCCGCTTGTAGCGGCAGAACACGTCGGTGCCGATGAAGCCGAGCGGATGACCGACGTGCAGCCCCGAGCCGCTCGGGTACGGGAACATGTCGAGCACGAACAGCTTCGGGCGACCGGCGACGGCGTCGGCATCGGCGAGCGGACCTGCCGGGTTCGGCGTGTGGAAGGTCCCGTGCGCGTCCCACCACTGCTGCCACCGCATCTCGATCTCGCCGGCGAGCGCGCCGGTGTACCGCGCCACTGGTTGATCGCTCGAAGTGCCGGCTGCCTCGCTCATGGTCTACCGATTGTACGAGACCCGCTCTCTGCAACGCCTCCCGGTTGTCGGAAGGCAGGCGAAGCGGAGCGGAGCCCAGTCCCGACCATTCGGGACGGTTACCGTGGGGACGTGCCAGCTCCTCCGCCGCAGGCCTCGACGCGCGGGATCGCCGAACGGCTGATCGCCGCGGCCGACCGCCCGACGGGGGTGCGCTTCGTCGGGCAGTCCGTCGCCCCGGGAGGCGGTGACGTGTTCGTCCCGTGGGCGCAGATCCACGACGAGGCGCGGGCGGTCGGTGCCGCGCTGCAGGCGCGCGGCCTGGTGCCCGGTGACCACGTCGCGATCCTCGGCCCGACCACGCGGTCGCTGATGACGGTCATCCAGGGCTGCTGGCTCGCCGGCCTGGCGAGCATGGTCCTGCCACTGCCGATGCGGATGGGTTCGCTCGACGTGTTCATCGAGAGCACCCGGGACCGGATCCGTCACGGC
The DNA here is from genome assembly GCA_038213195.1 of Acidimicrobiales bacterium. GTDB lineage: Bacteria > Actinomycetota > Acidimicrobiia > Acidimicrobiales > Ilumatobacteraceae > JAODBQ01. The sequence continues at coordinate 2,574 of JBBQTN010000100.1, forward strand.
GACGCCAAGCTGCTGCTGATCGACGACATGCTCGCCGGGTTCTACGCACCGGCGCCCGGTGATCCGCCGACCGAGCCGATGACCGCTGTCCTGCCGGGCGCGCCCGGTGTGCCGAGCGGCGAGCGCCTCGAGATCCCCGCCCACGACCCGGAGCGGCTGGTGATCCTGCAGTACACGAGCGGTTCGACGAGCGAGCCGAAGGGCGTGATGATCCCCGACCGTGTGCTCACCGCGAACATGGACGCCTCGATCGCCGCGGCCGAGCTCGACGCGGAGGAGGTGATGGTGTCGTGGTTGCCGCTGTACCACGACATGGGGCTGGTCGGTTTCCTCGCCATCCCGATGACCACGGGCACGCAGCTCGTGCAGGCCGCGCCGCAGGACTTCCTGGCCAGGCCGGGGGTGTGGATGCAGTGGATCAGCGACCATCGCGGCACGGTGACGGCTGGTCCGAACTTCGCCTGGGTGCTCGCCACCCGTGCGCTCGGACGGATGGAGGGCATCGACCTGTCGTCGCTGACCCTCGCGCTGAGCGGTGCGGAGCCGGTCGACCCGGCTGCCGTCGAGGCGTTCGTGCGTGCCGCGGAACCGTTCGGGTTCGACGCCGGCGGGGTCTTCCCGGCGTTCGGGATGGCCGAGGTGGCGATCGGCGGGGCCTTCCCGCCGCGCCGCCGTGGGATGGTTGTCGACACCGTCGACCGGCTCGTGCTCGAGCGTGACCGCGTCGCCAAGCAGGCGGTGGTCGGTCCCGACGGGGAGGACATCGACGTCCGCAGGCTGCCACTGCTCGGTCGTCCGGTCCCCGGTCTGGAGATGAAGATCGTCCACCCCGACACCGATGAGCCACTGGGCGAGCGCCACGTCGGCGAGCTGTTGCTGCGTGGCACGTCGGTGACGCCGGGCTACTACAAGCGGCCTGACGCCACTGCGGCGCTGTTCCGCAACGGCTGGCTGTGCACGGGCGATCTCGCCTACGTCGTCGACGGCGAGCTGGTGCTGTGCGGGCGGATCAAGGACGTGATCATCGTCGGCGGCCGCAACGTGTTCCCCGAGGACATCGAGCGCGCGGTCGGTGGGTTGGACGGGGTGCGCGCCGGCAACGTCATCGCCTTCGGGGTCGAGGGCTACAAAGGCAAGGAGACGGTGGTCGTCGTCGCCGAGGTTCGCACCGAGGACCCCGGCGGGGTGCGCGACGCGATCCATCGCCGCACCCTCGCGGTGTGCGGGCTGCCGCCACGCGACGTGATGCTGGTCCAGCCCGGCAGCCTTCCGAAGACGTCGTCGGGCAAGTTGCAGCGCGCCAAGTGCCGCGACCAGTACCTGGACGAGGAGCTCGTCCTGGTGTGAAGGCCGTGTACACGCCGTCCCACCTGCTCCACGATCCGCGCACCGAGATCGAGCAGTCCGGTTGGCACAGCCCGTGGGAGCACATCGGCCGGGCGGAGGCGATCCGCGGCGCGCTGGCGGGCGACCCGTCGTTCGAGCTCGTCGAGCCCGACAGCTGGGGCCTCGATCCGGTTCGGGCGGTGCACGACGCGGGCCTGATCGACTTCCTCGCCGGCGCGTGGGCCGAGTACCAGCTCGTCAACCCCGGTACCCGCGACGTGGTGCCGGACGTGTTCTACCGGCCCGGCATCCGCCGCGGGATGACCCCGGCGGTCGAACCGGTGTCGATCAACGGCCGGCTCGGCTGGTACTGCTTCGAGACGACCACCCCGCTGACGGAAGGGACCTTCACCGCCGCGTGCGCTGCGGTGGACACCGCGCTGTCGGCCGCCGCGCTGGTGCTCGGCGGCGAGCGTGCCGCATACGCGCTGTGCCGTCCACCGGGGCATCACGCGACCACCTCGAACTACGGCGGCTACTGCTTCCTCAACAACGCCGCGATCGCCGCGCAGCACCTGGCGGTCGCAACCGGCGCGAAGGTCGCCGTGCTGGACGTGGACTACCACCACGGCAACGGCACCCAGGAGATCTTCTACGACCGCGGAGACGTCCAGTACGTCTCGCTGCACGGCGACCCGCGGCGCGCCTACCCGTACACGATCGGCTACGCCGACGAGACCGGGACCGGGGCCGGGTCGGGTGCGAACCTCAACCTGCCGCTCGCCGAACGCACCGACGACGACCGCTACGTCGAGGTTCTCGAACGGGCCTGCGCTGCGGTCGAGGCGTTCGCGCCTGCGGTGCTGGTGGTCTCGTTGGGCCTGGACACGTTCGCCACCGACCCGATCTGCGACCTCGCCCTGACGACGGACGGGTTCGCCCGCTGCGGTGCGTTGGTCGGGGAGCTCGCCCGGCCGACGGTCGTCGTGCAGGAGGGCGGCTACGACGTCGCCGCCCTCGGCGAGAACGTGCGCCGCTGGCTGCGCGGCCTCACCGGGGACGTCCTGCGTTGATGAGCTGCGCCGGGAGCGGCGCGGCGCACGAGACGGCAGAAGGACGGCTTGGCGCGTGGTTCAGCCGGCGGTCGTCGCCGACTCGACGGCGGCGAGCAGCGCGGTACCGTACTGCTCCAACTTCGACGGACCGATCCCCCTGATCCTGGCCAGCTCCGCCAGCGATGTCGGGCGCTGGGCGGCGATCGCGGCCAGCGTCGCGTCGGCGACCACCGTGTACGCGGGTTTGCCGGCGGCGAGGTGGCGGCGTACGGACCGCAGCTCCTCGAACAACGCGGCATCCGTGCCGGCGAGCAGATCGGCCGGACGCGGTGCCGGGCGCGCGACGGTGACCGGCGGACGTTCGTCGTTCGCCGGCATCGCCTCGGGCTCGGTGACGAGCTCGGCGATGAACCGCGACGGGTGCTCGCCGGCGACGACGGTGACCGCGACCGAGGCCCGTGTGATCGCGACGTGGAACAACCGGCGCTCCTCCTCACGGTCGTCGGCCAACCGGTGCGGGAACTGGTCGGCGTCGGCGTGGTGCACGACGACGACCGGCCACTCCTGACCCTTCACGCGATGGACGGTGGCGAGCGTGACGCCGCCACGATCCCACGGACGGCGCAACACGGCGCGCAGCCACGGCTCGAACGCCGCAGGATCGGGTTGCAGCCGGGCGAGCTCGACGATCGCAGTGAGGTCGTCGTTCTGCGATGCACGGTTCATCCCGTGGCGGTGGACGTCGAGGGTGGCCACCGTGGCGGCCAGGCCCATCGAATCGTGCAGGGTGGACATCAACCGCGCGGTGGTGCCTCCGCCGTCGAGCACGCCGCGGAGCCGTTCGATGTCGTCGGCGAAGCCGAGCACCCGCTCCGCCTCGCGTTCGGTGGTCAGCCGCCCGGCGAGCCGGCGCAGACCGTCCACCGAGGTCTGCTCGCCCACCCACGTCGCGACGTTGGGGTGCAACGGACGCGCCGGGCGGCGCAGCGCCTCGGCGACGTCCGCCTTGTCGAGGGTGCGTCCACCAGCGGTGGCCAGCCGCAGCCACGCCAGCGCGGCGCGCACCGAGGTGCGCTCGAGCAGGTCGGCGCCTGCGCCGCCCGTTGTGGCGATGTGCTCCCCGGCGAGCGCGACCTGCACCGGCACGAGCAGTGAGTTGACTCGCGTCAGCACGGCGATCTCGCTGGGGCCGCGACCGCCTGCGAGCGCGGCGCGGACCGTCTCGACAGTGGCTTCGACGGGTTCGTCGTCGGCGCGCACCGCCAAGCCGAGGCGCTGCGGGTGCGCGGCGCGGATCACCTTCGGCACGCGCCGTCTGTTGTGGCGCAGCAGCATGTCGGCCGCGGCGACGACGTCGCCGGGACACCGGTAGTTGACCTCCAGCGGATGGTCGCCCGAACCGGGGAACAGCTCCGTGAAGTTGATCAGCCAGCCAGGGTCGGCGCCGTTGTACCCGTAGATCGTCTGGTCGTCGTCGCCGACCCCGAACACCGCCCCTTCCGCACCGGCGAGCAGCCGCACCAGCAGCAGGTGGGCGGGGGTCAGGTCCTGGAACTCGTCGACCAGCAGCACCTGGCAGGCGCGCTGCGCCGCAGCGCGTGCCGCCGGCTCGCGCAGCAGCAGCTCGATCGCGCGCTGGATCTGTTCGTCGAAGTCGAGTACGCCGGCCCGCGCCAGCGCAGCGCGGTAGCGCGGGTAGACGTCGGCGAAGCCGTCGACGTCACCGTCGTACACGGCCTCCACGTCGACTGGATCGCGCAGCCCGAGCCGGGCGAGCGACAACGCCTCGATCCACGCCGCCACCGGGTCGGCATTGCGCTTGCGTGGGAACGAGACGAGGTTGCCGATGATCCGCCGTACCTCGCCCTCGTCCACCGTGCGCAGCTGCGTGGGCTGGCCGGCGAACGGTGCGGTGCCGTTGACGACGGCCAGTGCGATCGAGTTCAGCGTGCGCACCTGGAGCCCGCGCAGATCCGTCGTGCGGGCGCGCATCTCCTCCTGGGCGCGCTTGTTGAACGCGACGAGGCACACAGAACCGGCGGGCAGCCGCCAGCGCTGGAGCAGGTGCCGAGCCCGCTCCGTCAGCACCCTGGTCTTGCCGGAGCCCGCGGGGGCGATGATCCGCGCCGCGCCGGTGACGTGGGTGACCGCCGCCAGCTGGTCGGCGGCGAGATCGGCCGTGGTCGAGTTGTCGTCGCCGCTCGGCTCCAGCGACCAGTGCCCGATCGCGACGCGATGCACGACCGGGACGCCGTCGACCGGCGCGGTGAAGCGGACCGGCCCACCGTCGATCCACGCGACGCGTCCGTCGGGCAGCACGATGTCACCGGCGAGACCGTCTGCCGGAGCGGCGCCGAGGTCGAGCGCACCGTCGAGCAGCGGCCAGGTCAGTCGATCGCCGTCGACGACGACGGAGTTCGACCACGCCAGGTGGTGCAGGACCTCGCGGTCGAACGTGAACCGCGGCCCCAGCTGGTGAGGGGCGAGCTCGGTGCGATCCGCTGCGGCCAGCTCCGTGCGCGTCCCGTCGTCGATCTCGAGCACGAGCCCCTGCCGGCCGAGCGCCGCGGCGCGCAGCCGTAGCGCCGCGCCGCGGACGTCGTCGAGCGTGATCACGACCCGTTCGGCGTCCGACCATGCGTCCGGCGTCGGTTCGTCGGGCGCCACGACGACGTTGCGACCGAGGGCGGCGGGGCCGCGACCCGCGTCAGCTGCGGTTCGTGGGTGAGCACGTGGTCGTGCGGCGTTCGGGCCGGGCCGAGCGGGTCGCTCGCGATCGGAGGCGTCCGGCACCGGCGCGACGACGGACTGCTGCGAACCGGCGCCGGTCCCTGCGCGGTCGTCGGGACCGTCCGCCGCGGGCACCTCCTGGCCGTCCGAGCGCTCCCAACAGGCGCGCACCTCGACCGCGGTGTCGTGGCGGCCACCGCAGTACACGCACGAGATCGCCATCGTCTCGTTCTAGCGCACGGGTGTCGCAAAGTGCCGCGACGCCCGCGGCGCAGTCCGAGTGAAGGCGGGTCAGGCCGACTTGACGTCGGCGAGCACCTGCGTCCAGCGGTCGCGGTCGCTCTCGTACGGCGCGTAGAAGCTGATCCGCTGGATCACGTCGCCGTAGCGGCGGCCCAGCTCGGGCGCGATCTTCTCCGGTGCACCGACGACGGCGAAGGTGTTGAGCACCTCGTCGTCGATCAGCGTGCCCATCTCGACCCACTTGCCCTGTTTGCTGAGCCCGTTGAGCTCCTCCTGCAGGCCGCCCCACCCGTGCGCGTCGAGCACGCTCTTGTACGCCGGCGTCGATCCGTAGAACGCGATCTGCTGGCGGGTGCCCGTCGCGGCCTTCTCCAGCTCCTCGTCGTTGTTGCCGGTGACGACGAACGACGGGCCGACGATCTCGAAGCCCTCCATCGTCTTGCCGGCCTTGGCGCGGCCGCGGGCCAGCGCCGGGATGGTGACCTCGCGCAGGTACTTCTCGGTGGTGAACCCGTGGCACAGGAACCCGTCGCAGACCTCGCCGGCGACCTCGGTCATCAACGTGCCGACGCCTGCCAGGAAGATCTTCGGCACGCCGAAGTCGCCGAGGTCGTCCCTGTCGGGGGTGAAGAACGGGGTCATCAGGGTGTGGGTGTAGAAATCGCCGCGGAACTGCAGGGGCGTGCCGTTCTGCCAGTTGTCCCAGATGGCCCGGATCGCCAGCACCATCTCGCGCATCCGCGGCGCAGGGTGGCTCCACTCCATGCTGAAGCGCTTGGTGATGTGCGGCTTGATCTGGCTGCCCAGGCCGAGCACGAAGCGGCCCTTGGAGTACGACTGCAGGTCCCACCCGGTGTTCGCCAAGGTCATCGGGTTGCGTGCGAACGCAACTGCGATCGAGGTCCCGAGCTCCAGCGTCTCGGTCTGCTCGGCGGCGAGCAGCAGCGGGAAGAACGGATCGTGACTGGTCTCGGCCGTCCATCCGCCGGTGTAGCCGGCGGCCTCGAGGTCCTTTGCTGCTGATGCCGCCTTGTTGAGGTTGCTGGGGATCCCTCCGTCGACCTTCATCTGGTGTGCTCCCTGTCGCTGGTGCGTCGTGACGTCGATGTGACTGTCGTCGCGGACCCTACTGGCGGTCACCCGCCGTCGCCGTGGTCGGGTCGGCGCCGATGGTCGGCGCGCCGGCCGGCTCATGGAGCCGCCTCCGCAGGCTCAGCTGCCCTGTTCGCGCAGGTATCGCTCCAGCTCGGCGGCCAGCTCGTCGCCACTCGGGATGGCGGATTGCCCGAGTCCGAGCGATTCCTCGGAGGCCGTGTCGTAGGCCCGCTCGAGCTGGTGGAGCATGCCGACGTGGTCCTCGTTCGCGGCGACCAGCTGGTCCAGCCGCTGGCGTTGGATCGTCGCCGCGTGGCGCAGCTCACCCGTGTCGATCGCGACGTCGGCGATGTCCTGCAGCCCGGTCAGCAGAGCGGCGGTCGCGGCCGGGTAGTTCATCGTGCTGACGTAGTGAGGTACCTGCGCCCAGATCGTCGTCATCGGCACACCCTTGGCGAACAGCGCGTGCTCCAGCACGGCGCCCATTCCCGCCGGGACGTCGACGGAGTTCTTCAGGAACGGCAGTCCCGCGGCGATCTCGGCCGACGGTGAGGTGCTGGACAGGCGCGGCGGCCGAGTGTGCGGCGTGGCATACGGATACGCACCGAGGCCGACGGCCTGGGCGACGCCGAGCTCGACGGCCAGGCTGGACACGGTGTCGGCGAAATGACGCCACTGGGTGTCGGGTTCCGGGCCACCAAGGGTGAGCACGTCGTGGCCGCCGCTGTCGCGACCCAACTTGAGGCGGATCTCCGGCCATTCCAGCCGTGTACTGACGCCTTCACGCAGCTCCATCGTCGGGCGCCGCGCCCGGTAGTCGATGAACACGTCGCCGTCGAACGTGGCCAGCGGCCGCGACGCGCACGCCTCCTCGAGCGTGGTCAGCGCCCCGGCTGCCGCGCCGCTCGCGTCGATCCAGCCCGTGAGCATCACCACCATCGTCGGCGAGGTCAGCTCAGGGAGCGGCTCGTGCAGCCGGTAGTCGTCCGTCATCGCGCGTTCGCCGGCGCGGGTGTGGGGACGAGCGGCGCCGCGTGGCGCGCCGAACCGACGTGCTCGAATATCCGCTCGCTGGGCTCGCTCATTGCTAGGAACGGTACCGGGTCGTCCGCTGCGCTTGATTCCTCGGTGGTCAACGGCGGTACCGGTATCGTGGGCTGATGCCCGTGGATGTCACCGATGCAACGTTCGAGACCGAGGTGCTGGAGCGTTCGAAGTCCGTCGCCGTCGTCGTCGATCTGTGGGCGCCATGGTGCGGCCCCTGCACAACGCTCGGTCCGATCCTGGAGAAGGTCGTCGACGCCACCGACGGGGACGTCGTGCTGGTGAAGGTCAACACCGACGAGAACCCGGGCATCTCGCAGGCGTTCCGGGTGCAGTCCATCCCCGCCGTCTACGCGATGCGCGACGGCCAGGTCGTCGACGGTTTCGTCGGCGCCTACCCCGAGCACGTGGTCGAGCAGTTCGTCGCCGCGCTGCGGCCCACCGAGGTTGAGCAGACCGTCGCCCAGCTGCTCGACGAGGGCAGCGAGGACAGCCTCCGCCTCGTGCTCGAGCTCGAGCCAGGCAACGAGGACGCGATCATCGCGCTGGGCGAGCTACTGGTGGCCCGGGGCGACGGCGACGAGGCGCTCGGCCTGCTGGAACGGATCCCCGAGAGCGACCGAACCCGCAAGGTCGCTGCCGCCGCCCGCATCGGCGGCCAGCCCGACGACGATCACGATGCGACGTTGAGCGAGCTGCTGGACCGGGTCAAGACCGACGACGAGGCCCGCCAGCAGTACGTCGACATCCTCGAGCTGATGGGTCCCGACGACCCGCGCACGGCCTCGTACCGCAAGCAACTCACCCAACGCCTGTTCTGAACTACGCTGCCGATCGGGATGCCACTGGAACATCGCGACGGCTACGTGTTGTGGGAAGGTGGGCCGGTGCCCGGCGGTGCAGACGGGATCACGCTGCCCGGCCTCGTCATCGTGCGCAGCGGCCGTGTCTCGCCGTACCTCCTGCGCCATGAGCTGGTCCACGTCCGCCAGTGGCGACGGTACGGCGTGGTCGGGTTCTCGGTGCGGTACGCCGCGTCGTACGTGACCTGGCGGATCCGCCGCAAGGGGCACACCGGTGCGTACATGCGCATCCCGATGGAGATCGAGGCGGACTGGGTGGCGCGGCGCTCGTTGTCGACCGCCGTGCGCGACGACCTCGCCGAGCCGATCGCCCACTGAACCCGGGCGGCGCGGGCACTGGGCCCCGTGATCCTCGGCGCGCGCCGGCTCTCGAGCCGGTAACGTCGGGAGCGACTTCCCCCGGTTGACCGTGTGGCGCGACGCGCCCGCCATCCCGAGGAGGTCGTCCTGTGGAGGCCCATCCGTTCCGGCCTGCGCCGGCGCGCTCGTTGCCCGACCGGTTGCGGGCATGGATCACCTGGTTCGGCGCAGCGCGGTTGATCGCCGCAGGCGCGTCGGTGGTCCTCGTCGCCGGCGCCGCGTTCTGGCTGCTGCGCTCGCCTCAGCCGTCGACCGAGTCGCAGCTCCCCTACGCGCCCGGGGTCGCTGTGGCGCATCCAGCGGCTGGTACCGCATCGACGTCCACGCTGCCGGCCACTGCGCACGTCGGACCCGTCGCGGTCACCGGGACGACCATCGCCGCCGACGTCGTCGTCGACGTGGCCGGCGCGGTCGCGAGACCGGGGGTGTACCACCTTCGCGCCGGGGCGCGGGCCGTCGACGCGATCACGGCCGCCGGCGGGACACGACCCGATGCCGACGCCAACGGCGTGAACCTCGCCGCGGTCGCCCGCGACGGCAGCCGCATCTACGTGCCGGTCGCCGGCGAGGTGGTCGCGGTGGTCGCCGGCGGGTCGGTTCCCGCCCTTGAGCCGACATCGCTGCCTCCCGGCCCGATCGACCTCAACGGGGCCACCGCCGCCGAGCTCGACCAGCTGCCAGGCGTCGGGCCCGCCACTGCGGCGGCGATCGTCGCCTACCGTGACGCGCACGGGCCGTTCGGCACGGTCGACGACCTCGCCGACGTGCGTGGCATCGGCCCGGCCAAGCTGGACGCGCTACGCGGACTGGTCAGCGTGTGAGCGCCGCCCGCCGGGTGACCGTCACAGCAGTGCGGAACCGACGGCGAGGTCGGCGATGCCGAGCGCGGCCAGCACACCGAGCCACACCCCGACGCTGGGCCAGGCCCACTCTCGCCAGAAGTCACGCCAGGTCGCCACCGGGGTGCGGGTGGCGCGGCGGGAGGCGATCACACCGATCAGGAACCACAGCAGCGCGCTGGCGGCGATGGCGATGGCGTAGCGATTGCCGCCGGTGGCCAACGGCACCCCTGCGGCCAGCAGCCCCGGCGCGGCGCACAACGCGAGGCCGAAGCCGGCGATGCCCCGCGTCGTGGACGAACTGCCGTGGAGCAGCGCCAGCGCGGTCGCACCGAGCACGGCCGGCGGGACCATCCCGACGACCGGGCCGAACAGCCGCACCCGCGTGCGGTACGCCCTTGGTCCCCCGCGCACGGGCGGCGCGTACGACGGGACGGCCTGCATGAGCGCAGCGTACGACGGCCCGCCGCCGGCCCGGCGGCACCCGCTCCCTGACCCGGCGATGGTCGTCATCGCTACTGCGACGACGCTCGGCGTCTTGTGCGGCACGTGGTGGGCCGCGGTCGTCGTCGCCACTGTCGGCGCGCCGGCGATGATCGTCGCCTGGCGATCGGCCGCCGCAGCGATGTTGTGCGTCGTGGTCGTGCTCGCCGGTTGTGGTCTCGGGCGGCGCGCATGGGCCGACGCGCAGCCGCGCCACCTCGGTGCCTTCACCGGATGGGTCGAGGTCGTGGGTGATCCGGCGCCGTTCGGGACGGCGCTGCGGGTCACGGTCGAGGTGCACGGCCAGCGCTTCGACGCATGGGCGTACGGGTCGTCCCGGCGCCGTCTCACACCTCGGCACTCGGGGGACTTCGTGTGGATGTCCGGGGTCCGCCGGAGGTCCGGCAACGACGCCCGCCGCGCCGAGATCCGCCACGTGGTCGGGCGACTCGACCCGGACTACGTCGGCGACACGGCGCCCGGCTCGGCGCTCGATCGGGCCAGCACGCGCGTGCGCGACGCGCTGCGCGCCAGCGCTCGGCAGGCGATGCCCGACGGCGAGGCGGCGCTGTTCACCGGGTTGGTCATCGGCGACGACAGCGACGAGCCGCCGGCGATGGTCGACGACTTCCGCAGTGCCGGGCTCAGCCACCTCACGGCCGTTTCGGGTGAGAACCTGGCGTTCCTCCTGGCCGCGATGTCGCCGCTGCTGAAGCGATTGCGCCCGTGGCTGCGGTGGGCGGTGTCGCTGATCGTCATCGGCTGGTTCATGGCGCTGACCCGGTTCGAGCCGTCGGTGCTGCGCGCCGGCGTGATGGCGATGCTCGCCGTGTCGGGCTTCGCGCTCGGGCGCCGCCAGCACCCGGTGCGCTTGCTGGCGATCGCCGTGATCGCGCTCGAGCTGATCGATCCGCTGCTGGTGTGGTCGGTCGGGTTCTGGTTGTCCGTCTGCGCGACCGCAGGGGTGTGTGTGGTCGGCCCGTGGCTCGCGGCGCGACTGCGCGGACCGTCGTGGTGGCGGATCGGCCTGGCAACGACGCTCGGGGCGCAGGTCGGCGTGGCGCTGCCGAGCGTGCTCGTGTTCCACCGCCTGCCGATCATGTCGGTCCCCGCCAACCTGCTCGCCGTGCCGGTCGCCGGCGTGGTGATGCTGTGGGGCATCCCGGCAGGTGTCAGCGCGGCGATCCTGCCCGGACCGCTGACCGCGCTGGTGATGTGGCCGGCGGCCCTCGGCACGCGGTGGGTGGCGACGGTCGCCGCGATCGCGGCGCGGATCGAGCCGCCGCCGCGCTGGTCGATGGCGGGGTGGGCGGTGATCGCCGCGACCGTCGCCCTGCTGCTGCGCGGTCAGCCGAGGAGCGCGACCAGTGTCTCCGCAGACGGCGCGAAGTAGAAGGAGCCGGAGGCGGGCGTCGAGTAGTCGGTGATCGAGTCGCGGGCGTTGCCGTTCATCCCGTACATCGCTTCCATCCGTTCGCGCATCGGCGCCTGCTCCTTGCAAAAACCCATGAAGTACAGACCGACGGTGCCGTCGTGGAACGCGTAGGGCGTCGAGCGGCGCACCATCTCGCCGCGCTTCGGCTTGCTCTCGTCGGCGGTCTCCCCGTCGCGCAGTTCGACGTGGGAGAGGTGCGACGTCGGCACCTGCGAGTCCAACCTGGTCGAGTCGACCTTCGTGCGACCGAACGTGTTCTCCTGGTCCTGCAGCGACAGCTGGTTGAAGTACTTCAGGTCGTGGACCCAACGCTGGGCGATGCAGAACGAGCCACCGGCACCCAGCTGGCCTTCCGGGACGATCGCCCGGTCGTGCTGGTCCTCCGGGATGGGGTTGCCGGTCCCGTCGATGAACCCGGTGAGGTCGAGGCTGTTGCGATAGATGAACGTCGGCGTCTCCCGGGCGACGTTCATGTGCCCGGCGACCGCGTTGCGGAAGTTGAACTGCGTCTCCCAGCAGAGGTCCTTGTCCTCGGAGTGCACCCACAGCAGCATCTCCTCCTGGGTGCCCTTGGCGACCTTGCCGTCCGGCGACTCGTAGCCGGGGTAGGGCTGGAAGTCGGCCGGGACATCCTCGGTCAGATCGGCGAGCAGCGTGGGACCGAAGAGGATGCAGACGTTGACCGCCGTCGTCACGCCGATCTCGTCGCCTGCGGCACGGGCGGTCTTGATCGCGGCCTTGATCACTCCGAGATCGGCGCCCTCCGTGCGGCTGAGGTGCGTGTACCACTGGTACTTGGTGAGGTTCGTGAGGATGGCGTTCTGCGGATTTGCCATGGGGGGTGCTGTTCTCCTTGGGGCGGCCTCCCACGCCTGGGTGCCGAGCCGTTCGATGGTGTTGATTGAGTTGCTGTTGGCTTCCGCACGGTAGCGCCCGCGTTGGGCCAGCTGGTAGTTGCGGACGTTGTGTGCCACGCTCGCCTGTCAGATGGCCGCGTACCTGATCAGCGTCGACGACGAGTCGCTCGCGCTCACCGCGGTCGGCGAGCTCCTGCACCGCCTGGTCGGCGACGGCGACCGCGCGTTGATGGTCGACGATTTCGACGGCGACGAGTACGAGCTGCGTGCGGTGATCGACGCCGCGCAGACTCCGCCGTTGCTCACCGACCACCGCGTCGTCGTCGCCCGCGGCGTTGGTCGGTTCAACGCCGACGCCGTTGCACCGCTCGTCTCGCTGCTCGACGACCTGTTGCCGTCCACACAGCTGGTGCTGGTCGGTGGCGGCGGACGTCTGCCGAAGGCGCTGACGGACGCGCTGAAGCGCGCCGGTGCCGAGACCGTCGGCGGCGCCCCGCCGAGCCGTCCACGCGAGCGCGCCGGGTGGTTCGAGGACCAGGTCGCCGCGGCCGGTCTGCGCCTCGACCAGCACGCCATGACCCGCCTCAGCACGTGGCTCGGCGAGGACGTCGGGCGGTTGCAGGGGATCCTCGAGACGCTCACCTCGGCATACGGCACAGCGCACGTCCTCAAGCTGGCCGACGTCGTCCCGTTCGTCGGCGAGGCAGGCGACGTGCCGCCGTGGGACCTCACCGACGCGATCGATCGTGGCGACCCGAGGCTGTCGCTCGCGGTGCTGCAGCGGATGCTGCACGGCGGCGGCCGTCATCCGCTGCAGTTGATGGCGATCCTGCACACCCACTACGTGCGGCTGCTCGCGCTCGACGGATCGGGAGCCATGGACGAGGCTTCGGCAGCGGCGGCGATCGGGATCAAGCCGGGCTTCCCCGCGCGCAAGGCGCTCGACCAGTACCGCAAGCTCGGCGGCCCGAAGGTGGTGCGCGCGGTCGGCCTGCTCGCCCAGGCCGATCTCGACCTGCGCGGCGCCAAGGACTGGCCGGAGGAGCTGGTGATGGAGGTCCTCGTCGCCCGTCTCAGCCGCCTCTGAGCGAACGCCGGCGGCGGCGTCCGGCGGCGCGCTGCCGCCGGACGCGCAACGAGCCGGGCACGGGCCCGGCTCGCAGGAACGGTGACGACGTCAGTCGGTGGTGGTCGACGCTGCGGTGACCGCGTTGATCTTCTTCATCAGGCGGCTCTTGCGTCGCGCCGCCTGGTTCTTGTGGATCACCTTCTTGGCCGCAGCCATGTCGAGGCGCTTGACAGCGAGGCGCATCGCCTCGTCGCCGGTCTCCGTGCCGGCGTCACGCACCGCGTTCTTGGCGCGCGTCTTCAGCTCGCTGCGCACGGCCTTGTTGCGCTCGGCGCGCTTGGCATCGGTGAGGATGCGCTTCTTCTGGCTCTTGATGTTCGCCACGGTGAGACCCTTCGACGTCGAACGGTGTCCGAACCACGTTCGAACAGCGCGTGGAGGCTAACAGCGCTTCCCCCGACGACCAACGCTCGCCGAGCGATCCGCGAGCCGACCGACGGAGGCGGTCGCAGGGACGGCCGTCGGGGCGCCGGTAGCCTCAGACGACTGCCATGGATCTCGCCCGCATCCGCAACTTCTCGATCATCGCGCACATCGACCACGGCAAGAGCACGCTCAGCGACCGCATCCTCGAGCTGACCAACGCCGTCGACGCGCGGGACATGCGCTCGCAGTACCTCGACTCGATGGACCTCGAACGCGAGCGGGGGATCACGATCAAGGCCCAGAACGTCCGAGTCGACTGGAAGGGCCACACCCTCCACCTGATCGACACGCCCGGCCACGTCGACTTCGGCTACGAGGTGTCGCGCAGCCTCGCCGCGTGCGAGGGCGTCGTGCTGATCGTCGACGCGGCCCAGGGCATCGAAGCGCAGACGCTGGCCAACTGCTACCTCGCACTCGAGCACGACCTGGAGATCGTCGCCGCGCTGAACAAGATCGACCTGCCGGCCGCCGACCCCGACCGCTACGCGATGGAGATCGAGAGCGTCCTGGGGATCGCAGCAGAGGACATCCTGCGGATGTCGGCGAAGACCGGCGAAGGCGTCGGCGCGCTGCTCGACGCGGTCGTCGAGCGGATCCCGGCGCCGAAGGGCGACCCCGACGCGCCGCTGCAGGCGCTGATCTTCGACAGCCAGTTCGACCAGTACCGCGGCGTGGTCAGCTCTGTGCGGATCATGAACGGCAAGCTCCACGCCGGCTCGAAGCTGCTGTTCATGCAGGCCGGCACCCAGCAGGAGGCCGTCGAGATCGGCGTCCGCCGGCCGGTCCCGACGCCGGTCGCCGAGCTCGGGCCCGGCGAGGTCGGCTACCTCATCGCCAGCATCAAGGACGTCGGCGACGCGCGCAGCGGCGAGACGATCACCAGCTGGGTCCGTCCCGCCGGCGAGGCGCTGGAGGGCTACCGCGACCCGAAGCCGATGGTCTTCTGCGGCTTGTTCCCGATCGACGGTGACGACTTCGAGACGTTGCGCGAGAGCCTCGAACGGCTGAAGCTCAACGACGCCTCGATCACGTACGCGCCGGAGTCATCGGGCGCGCTCGGGTTCGGGTTCCGCTGCGGGTTCCTCGGCCTGCTGCACATGGAGATCGTCAAGGAGCGCCTCGAGCGCGAGTTCAACCTCGCCCTGATCGCCACCGCCCCGAGCGTCGAGTACCGGGTCCACAAGACCAACGGCCAGGTCGAGCTCGTCGACAACCCGGCGGACCTGCCGATGCCGCAGTCGATCGACTACATCGAGGAGCCGTACTTCCGGGTCAGCATCATCACCCCGAAGGACTACACCGGCACCTTGATGGACCTCTGCCAGAACCGGCGTGGCGAGATGAGCAAGCTCGAGTACCTCTCACCCGAGCGCGTCGAGCTGCACTACCAGATCCCGCTCGCGGAGGTGGTCGTCGACTTCTTCGACCAGATGAAGAGCCGCACCCAGGGCTACGCCAGCCTCGACTACGAGCTCAGCGGCTATCAGCGCAGCAACCTGGTCAAGGTCGACCTGCTGCTCAACGGGATCGTCGCCGATGCGTTCAGCACGATCGTCCACCGCGACAAGGCCTTCGCCTACGGCAACAGGATGTGCGAGAAGTTGAAGGAACTGATCCCGCGGCAGATGTTCGATGTGCCGATCCAGGCGGCGATCGGTGGCAAGGTCATTGCCCGCGAGACGGTGAAG
>JBBQTN010000101.1:0-18001 GCA_038213195.1 Acidimicrobiales bacterium
ACGATCGAGATCCACGAGATCGTCGGCTACGCCAAGCAGGCCCGCCGTGCGGTCGAAATGCTCGACGGTCTCGGGCTCGACCGAGTCGCCGGCGACACCCTCTCCGCGGCGGCCACGGCCGCCGCCGTCGACCTGGCCGGCTTCGACGATTCGCCGACGGTGCCGCTCGATCCGCGCGAACCGGCCATCGACGGGTTCAAGGCCGTGCTCGCCAATCTCGCGACCACGATCGAGGCCAACTGGCAGGGCACGATCGACCAGCTCGACCCCGAGTTCCTGCACGACCTGCGGGTGGCCGTGCGCCGCACCCGATCGATCCTCACCCACGGCAAGCGCGTGCTCCCAGCCGACATCGGCGAGCACGCGAGCGAACGGTTCGGCTGGCTCGGCGGGCAGACGGGGCCGGCGCGCGACCTCGACGTCTACCTGATCGAGTGGGACGGGTACACCGCCCCGCTCGGGGCCGCGGCGGCCGGCGCGCTGGAGCCGGTGCACGCGCTGCTGGAGCGGCGGCGGGCGGCGGCTTACGCCACGCTGGTCGAGTCGATGCGATCGCGCCGGGCGGGCGATCTGATGACCGCCTGGCGGGCGTGGTTGACCGAGCCGGACGACGACCAACCGCAGGGCGAGCATGCCGGTCGGCCGCTCGGCGAGGTGGTCGCCCGGCGGATCACCACGGCGCATCGCCGCCTTGTCGACAACGGGCGGCTGATCCGCCCCGAGACCCCCGCAGAAGACGTGCACAGCCTGCGCAAGGACGCCAAGAAGCTGCGCTACGTGCTGGAGTGCTTCGGCAGCCTGCTGCCGGAGGGACCGCGCAAGAAGTTCGTGCAGCGCCTGAAGGTGCTCCAGGACAACCTCGGCGAGCACCAGGACGCCGAGGTGCACATCGCCGAGCTGCGCGAGATCTCGCGCGACCTCCATCACGGCGGTGCGTCGCCGGACACGCTGATCGCGATCGGACAGCTCACCGAACGTCTCGACCAGCGCCGCGTCCAGGCTCGCACGGAGTTCGCAGCACGCTTCGATGCGTACGACACGAACGCAACAGAGGATGCGCTCTCCGCTGCCCTCGACGGAATCGGGCGATGAAGATCCTCGCCACCTACAGCATCAAAGGCGGCGTCGGGAAGACGACGGCGGCCGTCAACCTCGCCTACGAGGCGGCGCGGACCGGGGCGCGGGTGCTGCTGTGGGATCTCGATCCGCAGGGCGCGGCGACGTTCTTCCTGCGCGTCAAGGCGCACGTCAGGGGAGGGGCGCAGCGGCTGGTCGGCGCCCGGGGATCACTCGATGCCGACCTCCACGCCACGGACTACCCCGGCCTGCACATCATCCCCGCCGACTTCTCCCTGCGCCACCTCGACCTGCACCTCGACGACGCCAAGCGACCGACGAAGCGGCTCGCCGCGCTGCTCGAACCGCTCGCCGAGCGCTACGACGTCGCCATCCTCGACTGCCCGCCTGGGATCACCCTGACCAGTGAGAGCGTGTTCGCCGCCGTCGACGCGCTGCTCGTGCCGACCATCCCGACCACACTGTCGGCACGCACACTCGAGCAGCTTGCCGGCTTCCTCGCCGACAACCCGGGCGGACCGCTGATGATGCCGTTCGCGTCGATGGTCGACCGGCGCAAGAAGTTGCAGCGCGACCTCGTCGCGGGCCTTGCCGCCGGCACCCCCGGGTCCCTGGCGACGGTCATCCCGAACGCGAGCGTCGTCGAGCAGATGGGTGTCGAGCGAGCGCCGGTCGCTGCGTATGCGCCGTCGAGCCCCGCGGCGGCGGCCTTCCGGGCCCTGTGGGCCGAGGTCGCCGCGCGGCTGTGGTCGTAACCGCCATGCGCCTGTGGTTGGGGCGCGTGCCCTTGAGCCGCTAGGTCTTCCACTGCTGGCGGAACCGGCGCCGCCGGCGGCCCCTGATGGTCATGGTGTCCGGCACGACCAGCCGCTCGCGGTGGCGCTCCTGCCTGATCGCCTTGATGGCGACCTGCACCGCGCCGGAGGCGGGAACGGCGAGGAGCGCACCGATGAAACCGAAGATCTCCACCCCGAGCAGCACGCTGAGCAGCACGACCAGCGGGTTGACCTTCACCCGCCGCGACATCACAGCGGGGTAGAGCACGCTGTTCTCGATCTGCTGGTAGATGATGAAGAACGCGACCGAGATGAACCCCGCCGTCGGGGCGTGCAGGAACGCTGCCAGCACGGCCACGGCGGCGCCGAGCGTGGCCCCGACCAGCGGGATCAGGTCGGCGAAGGCGACCCACAGGGCGAGCACGAACGGGCTGGGCACGCCGAGCAGCAGCAGGCAGATGAACGCCGTGCTCCCGGCGACGAGGCTGATCAGCAGGTTGCCGATCATGTAACCGCTCACGGCGGCGGCGGCATCGGTCGCCGTGCGGCGCACGGAGTCGCGCCGACGGTTCGGGACGAGGCCCAGCGTCGTCTTGGCGATCGCCGGCGACTGGCTGAGGAACAGGAAGGCGATCACCGTGATCGTCACGAACGCGATCAGGCCGCTGACCACCGCCGTCGCCAGGTGGAACGAGGAACTGCTGAGCCGGTCGGCGGCCTTCTTCAACTCGTCCTGGTGGTCTTGGACGTAGCTGTTGAGGTGCAGCTTGGTGACCAGCTTGCCGACGGTGCCCTTGCCGTTCGCAGCGTCGCTGATCGTTCCGGGCAGGTCGGTGATGATCGCGATCAGCTGCGTGCGCACGGGCAGCAGGAACAGCGTGAGCAGGCCGATCACCCCGCCGAGGGTGCTGAACACGACGATCCCCGTCGCCAGTCCGCGCCGGCCGCCGACGCGCTGCTGCACCTGCCGCACGGCCGGAGCGAGCACGATGGCGAAGAAGCCGGCGACGACGATCCAGGTGATCACGGTGACCGTGACCAGCACGATCTGGATGAGCAAGTAGGCGGACAGGACGACACCGACGGTGGCGATGATCGTGCGCCAGGGCACCTCCGCCCAGGAATGGCGGGTCTCACCCTCGGCCGCAGCCAGCGCCTCGGCGGGGGTCTCGCCGATGATCACGCCATGTTCGAGCCCCGGCGGGCCGGAAGTGTCATGCACAACCGTGTGTTACCACACCCTGGCCTGGTGCGACGCGCTCTCTGTGAACCGACAGCATCACGACGACCGTCCGTGATGCCCAGCCTTGACCTCCTCGGCGGTGGCGCCGATCGTGTCGGCCGCCTCTGCGTCGCGTTGTCCGAGCTCCTGTTCGGGTCCCTGTGTGGTGTCGCGCTTGGTCTGACGCTCGACCTCGGCGTTGAGCTCTGCGCCGATGATCACCGACAGCGCCGTGATGAACAGCCACAGCATCAGCACGATGACGGCGCCCATCGAGCCGTACGTCTCGTTGTACTTGCCGAAGTTGCCCGTGTAGATCGCGAACCCGGCGGAGGCGAGAAGCCAGATGACAGTCGCGACGAGCGCACCGGGGGAGCTCCACGACCAGCGCGGGTTGTCGCGATCCGGGGCGTACCGGTAGAGCACCGAGAGCGCGAGCATCATCCCGATCAACAGCAGCACCCAGCGGGCGATGCCGGCGAAGATCCGGCCGGCGAGGCCGAGCCCGCTGTGGGCGAGCAGTGCGGGGAGGACGGCGATGATCGCGATCGCCACGAGGACGAACACGATCGCGCCGATCGTCAACGCCATCGCCAACGTACGACGCTTGACGAAGCTGCGCGTCTCTGCTTCGTCGTAGGCGATGTTGATCGCCTGGACCATGTGGGCCATGCCGCTCGACGCACTCCACAGGGCGACGAGGATGCCGATCACGACGCCCACGCCGGCCGCCGCGCCGGCGTTCTGGGTGATCGACTGCAGCTGGGTCACGAGCAGCTCACGAACTTCCTTCGGCGCAGCTTTGAGCCAGTTCCCGACCTGGCGGTCGACGGTCGAAGGACTGGCGACCAGCCCGTACAGCGAGACCAGGGCGACGAGCGCCGGCACCAGCGCGAGCAGGGAGTAGAACGCCACCCCTGCCGAGAGCAGCGCCGCGTTGTCCTGCTTGGTCTCGACCTTGGTGCGCGCCAGGATGTCCTTCCAGCCCTCGACCGGGATGTCGGTCGGGTGCGTCGCGTCGCGTCCCCGACCTTCATCGTCGGCGTGGTCCGTCGTGGCGACCGGATCAGTGCTGGTGTCGATGTTCATGGGCGCTGCCCTACCCACCCGGTGCCGACTTCACCCGCCCCGACCGGGCAGGCCGCCTCAGCGCGGCGGCGGGTGGTGGGTGAACGACCAGCCGAGCTGGCCGACGTAGGTCGGCGGGACCGGTTCGTCGATCCCGTACGCAGAGGGCCACTCGTTCCCGGGGAGGTGGTGGGTCCCGAAGATCCGGTCCAGCACCGGCAGTTGGCCGGCGAAGTTCTTGTCGATCGCTTCTGGCACGTTGGCATGGTGCCAGTGGTGGAACTGCGGGGTGCCGATGACGTGGCGGAGTGGGCCGAAGGTCCAGCGCACGTTGGCGTGGATGACGATCGCGCTGATCGCCGAGAAGATCAGGTACCCGCCGAACGTCGCCTTCGAGAAACCGAGCAGGAGCAGCGGCAGCACGACGCACGCCTTGCTGAAGACCTGGTCGATCGGGTGCAGCCGTCCGGAGGCGAGCCAGTCCATCTCGCTGATCGAGTGGTGCACAGCATGGAAGCGCCACAGCACCGGCACCCGGTGCGTCGCCCGGTGGGCCCAGTAGGCGGCGACCTCGGTGAGCATGACAGCCTCGACGAACTGCACCCAACCGGGTTGGGAGGCAACGGCGTCATGCAGCCCGGCCGGGAGCACGCGGCGGCTGACGACGATCAGCGGGACGAGCACGGCGATCAACCCGACCGTGGCGAGCAGGTTGTTCACGAAGAAGTGGGTCAGGTCGGTGAGCCAGCCGCGCCGGAAGACCTGCTGGCGGTGCAGCGCGGCGAGCCGCTCGACCGGGATCAGGATCGCCGCCAGTGCGACTGTGGCGAACGCCGCCCCCGGCCGGAGCCCGAGCGCGGCGACGAGCAGGACGGTCGAGACGATCGCCGCCGCCGGTCCGCCCCAGACGGAGCGCGGGGACGCCTGCTCCGGCGGCGCAGCGGGGGCCTGAGCCGGGGCTGGCCAGGCGGCGGAGGTGATCGTGCTCATCGCGGCAGGGTAAGGCGCAGGTGTGACGAAACGATGAGGAGGGCTCCAGCCCGGTGCAGCGGGCCCTGTGGACGCCGCCGCTGGCCGTTCAACCGGTCGCTGCGCGGTCAACCGGTCGCGGCGCGGTCGGGCGGTCGCGGCGCGGTCGGGCGGTCGCTGCGCAGCTGTCGCTCGTCAGCGCCGGCGGAGGCGCTTGTCGGTGAGTGCCGATGGCTCGTACCCCCCGTCGCTCGGCGACGAGTTGGCACCGGGCGGCACGATCTCGTCGATCGCGTCGAGGACGTCGTCGGTCAGGGTGATGTCCGCCGCGCCGAGCTGCGACTCCAGCTGCTCCATCGTCCGCGGACCGATGATCGCCGAGCTGACCGCCGGGTGAGCCAGCACGAACGCGACGGCCATCTCGACCAACGTGATCCCCGCCTTGTCGGCGAGGACCGCCAGTGCGTCGGCGCGTTCGAGCTTCAACTGGTTGGCCGGCGAGCTGAGGTCGTAGCGGCCGGGCATCCGTCCGGCGCGGTGGGTCTCAGGCGGATCCTCCCCGAGGCGGAACCGCCCGCTCAACCAGCCACCGGCCAACGGGCTCCACGGCAGCACGCCCATCCCGTACTGCAGCGCGACCGGCAGCACGTCGCGCTCGATCCCGCGCACGAGGATCGAGTACGGCGGCTGCTCCGTCACGAACCGGCCGTAGCCGCGAGTCTTCGCGACCCACTGGGCGTCGACGATCTGGTGCGCAGGGTAGGTGGAGCTGCCGAAGTAGCGGATCTTCCCGGCGCGCACGAGATCGGTCAACGCGCCGAGCGTCTCGTCGTGATCGGTGTCGGGGTCGGGCCGATGGATCTGGTAGAGGTCGATCCAGTCGGTGCCCAGCCGGCGCAGGCTGTTGTCGAGCTCGCGCACGAGCCAGCGGCGGGAGTTGCCGTGCATGTTCGGATCGCGGCCCATCGACGCGTGGGCCTTGGTGGCCAGCACCACGTTGTCGCGCCGCGACCCGTCCAACGCCTTGCCGACGATGGTCTCCGATTCGCCGGCGGAGTACACGTCAGCCGTGTCGATGAAGTTGATGCCGGCGTCGAGTGCGCGGTGGACGATCCGGATCGACTCGTCGTGGTCCGGGTTGCCCCAGCTCCCGAACATCATCGCGCCGAGGCACAGCGGGCTGACGCGGACCCCTGTCCGGCCGAGTGTGCGGTGTTCCATCAGTGACCTCCAGAGCTGTGCGTGTCGTCGGAGCGCTCACTACCGATCATGCTCGATGGGTGCGCGACAGTTCCGACGCAGCCGGGAGGTGACCGAGCGCGTCGCGGACCGGCGCGGTCAGCGCTGCGTCGGGGTCGGCAGGCCGAAGCGCATCTCCAGGTCGCGCACCTCCGGCAAGCCGATCAGGTCGAGGAACTCGTCGAACGCCGGCAACCGGTCGAGCACAGGCAGCGGGGTGCCGGCGGCGTGGATCTCGGCGAGCGCGGTCTGCATCGCCCTGGTGGCCGCGAGCAGCGTCGTGATCGGCATCAGCACGAGCGCGAAGCCGAGGTCGCGCAGGCGCTGGTACGGCAACGGCGGCGTCTTGCCCCCCTCGGCCCAGTTGAACACGAGCGGCACGTCGGCGAGCTCGCGGGCGACGGTCTCGATCTCCTCGACGCTCTGCAACGCCTCGACGAACAGCAGGTCGGCGCCGGCGGCGCGGTACGCGCGCGCCCGTCCGAGCGCGGCGTCGAGCCCCTCCATCGCCCGCGCGTCCGTGCGCGCGATGATCACCAGATCCGGGTCGCGCCGGGCCTGCACCGCGGCCCGCACCTTGCCGACCATCTCCTCGACGGGGACGACCTGCTTGCCGTCCATGTGCCCGCAGCGCTTGGGCAGGATCTGGTCCTCGATGTGCAGCCCGGCGACACCGGCCTGCTCGTAGTCCTGCACGGTCCGCACGACGTTGATCGCGTTGCCGTACCCGGTGTCGGCATCGGCGACGAGCGGCACGTCGACAGCCTGCACGAGCCGGCGGACCTGACCGGCCATCTCGGCGCCGCCGAGCAATCCGACGTCGGGGCGACCGAGCAGCGAGGCAGTCGTGCCGAAGCCGGTCATGTACACGCAGTCGAACCCGGCCTGCTCGATCAGCCGTGCGGACAGCGCGTCGTAGGCACCCGGCGCGAGCAGCGGTGCGTCTCCTGCGAGGAGTGCCCGCAACCTGGCGGGAGCGCGCTGCGGCGTTGGTCGGGTGCGGATCAGATCAGCCATGCTGCGATGATCGCACCTGCGGCCGCCGGCGGTGGCGCCTACGCGTGGTCGTGATCGCCGTGCGCCTCGCCGGGCGCCGAGTTGCCGGGGACTGCGTCGTCGCTGCGATGGTCGCGCAGCGCGCCGAGCACGTCGCCGTCCTCCGGTGAGGCGGCTGGGCCGAAGCCGAGCACCGCGGTGCCCCGCGCCTCGCAGCGCGGGCAGGTCAGCGCGACGACGGCAACCATGTCAGCGGGGTCCGAGGCACCCTCGAGCCGGCGCAGCGAGCTCATCTTGACCTCGCTGACGGGGAAGCGGGCACCGCATTGGTGGCACTCCATCTGCGTGCCCTCGTACGCCGAGAACGAGCCGTCGAAGCCGCCGCTCGAGTATGCGGCGAGCACCTCGGTGAGCGTCGTGCTCTCGGACGAATCGAGGTTGTTGTCGGCGTCGGCGGTCATGGTCAGCCGATACCCATCCCGAGTGCCCTGCACACCGCGTCGACCGCTGTCCGTCAGGGAGCGGCAGGGCCGTCGGCGGTGAGCAGGACCTCGCGCACGACGCGGCGCAGCAGCTTGCCCGTCTCGTTGTACGGCAGCTCGTCGAGGACGCGGATCACCGATGGCTGCTTGGTCGAGCGCAGCCGCTCGCGCACCCACGCGCCCAGCTCGGCGGGCTCCGGATGGGTGTCGGGGCGGGCGACGACCGCCGCGGCGATGTCCTCGCCCCACTCCTGCGAGGGCACGCCGACCACGGCCACGTCGGCGACGTCCGGGTGCTGGCGGAGGACGTCCTCGATCTCGCCGGGCGAGATGTTCTCCCCGCCGCGGACGATCACGTCGTCGAGCCGGCCGGTGATGAACAGGTACCCGCCCTCGTCGAGCCAGCCGCCGTCGTTGGTCGGGAACCATCCCTCGACGGCGCGCGAGGCGCGCCCGATGTACTCGCCGGACACCTGGTCGCCACGCACCCAGATCTCGCCCTGCACGCCGGCGCCGACGGGCTCGCCGAGGTCGTCGCGGATCGACAACTCGATCGCGTCGTGCGGACGGCCGACCGACCCGAGCCGGGCGCGCACGACGGGGTCAGCGGACGAGGCGGCGTCGCGATGGTCGTCAGGTCCGAGCACCGAGATCGTCGAACTGGTCTCGGTGAGGCCGTAGGCGTTGACGAACCCGGTGTTGGGGAGCAGCGCCATCGCCCGTTCGACGACCTCGACGGGCATCCGGCCGCCGCCGTAGGAGAGGTGGCGCAGGTCGGGGAGCGCGGTGCCGCTCGATTCGATGACGTCGAGCACCCTGCCGAGCATCGTCGGCACCACCATCGCGTGGGTGATGTGGTGCTCAGCGGCCGCGGCGACCCACGCCTCCGGGGTGAACGCCGGCAGGTAGACCACCCGCCGCCCGATGAACAGCGACGAGACCGCGGCCGAGATCCCGGCTATGTGGTACGGCGGCACGCTGACGAGAGCCGCCTCCTCCTCGCCGGCCGAGGCGAACTCGAGCGTCGACAGCACGTACGAGCTGAGGTGGTTGTGGCGCAGCACCGCAGCCTTCGGTTCGCCGGTCGTGCCAGAGGTAAACAGCAGGACGCCGAGGGCGTCGCTGTCGGGGTCCACCAGCAGCTCGTCGTCGACGGGCGTCGTGACGAGCTTGGCCACCTCTGTGGTGGTGAGCAGCTCGAGGCCCGGGACGTCGGCGATGCGCGAGGCCATGTTGTCGTCGACGATGGCGATGCCTGGAGCGGCGCGCTCCGCGACGCGTTGCAGCTCGGCGTCGGTGAGGCGGTAGTTGAGCGGGGTGAACGCCGTACCGGCGAGCGCAGCGCCGAACAGGGCGCGGGGCACGGCGAGCGAGTTCGTACCGAGGAAGACGGTGCGCTCGCCGGATCCCTCGCGCAGTCGGTGCGCCAGCGCCGTCGCTTCGGTGCGCAACTCGGCGTAGGTCACCGTGCCGCTGTCGTCGGTGAACGCCGGGCGGTCGCCGAGGGCATCGGCGGCCATGTCGAGCAGGATGGAGAGGTGCATCGCCGGCTCCTCGTCAGTCCGAGGAGGGCAGTGGCTTGGCACCCTTCTCGGCCAGCGGAGTGCTGCCGATCGACACGGAGCCCTCACCGGCCTTCGTGGCGAGCACCTCGAGGCCGCCCTCCGCGTCGGTGTAGCGCTTGCCGATCTGGGTGCCGCTGCTGAACTCAGGGTCGAGCGCCGATTGTGCTGCCTCACCGAAGGCGCTGACGGGTGCGCCTCCGCAGCGCAGGTCCACGTCACCCTTCGGTGCGCGCACCACCATCAGCTCGGTCGTGCAAGCAGTGCTCTTGAGGCGCAGGCCAGGCTTCAGTTCCATCGAATCCCCCTCAACGGATGTGCCGCTCGATCGTGTGCGGTCGGCCCCAACCTTGCCACGAACTGCAGGTCGCCGATGCAATCGCACCGCGCGTGCCGCAGCGACGAGGCCGACCACTGCTGGGTCGAGCGGCGATCCCTAGGATCCGGCGATGAGCGCGTCGCCGTCCTCCGGTGTGATGACGGGTCCGTTGGCCGGGGTGCGGATCCTCGACCTGACGTCGGTGATCATGGGACCGCTCGCCACCCAGCTGCTCGGCGACCAGGGCGCCGACGTCATCACCGTCGAGCGGCAGGGCGCCTCGACCTCGCGGGTGATGGGCCACGGCCCGCACCCCGAGTTCTCCGGCGTGTCGCTGAACCTCCTGCGCAACAAGCGCAACATCGTCATCGACCTCCAGCATCCGGCGGGCCGGGACGTGCTGCTGCGCCTCGCGGCGACCTGCGACGTGCTCGTCACCAACCTCCGCCCCGGCCCGCTCCGCCGGCTGCGCCTCGCCTACGCCGACGTCGCGGCGGTCCGTCCCGACATCGTCTACTGCCGTGCGGCCGGGTTCCCGAGCGACGGCGACCGTGCCGACGAGCCGGCCTACGACGACATCATCCAGGCCGCCTCGGGGCTCTCCGACACGATGCGCCTGGTGCACGGCGAGCCGGCGTTCCTGCCGACGCTGGTCGCCGACAAGGTCACGGGGATGTGCATCGCCCAGGCGATCTGCGCCGCCCTGTTCCACCGCGCGCGCGCCGGCGAGGGGCAAGAGATCGAGGTGCCGATGCTCGACGCGGTGACTGCGTTCACGCTCGTCGAGCATGGCGCCGGCGCGATCGACGCCGTCAGCCCGACGGCGGCCGGCTACCCGCGGATCCTCAGCCCGGCCCGCCGCCCGCATCCGAGCAAGGACGGATGGGTGGCGATCCTGCCGTACTCACGTGAGCACTACGAGGAGTTCTTCGCCGCCACCGGCCTGACCGACGAGGTCGACCCGGCGATGTACGCCGACGGGCGCACGCGGATCGCGCGTTCGGACGTGCTCTACGGCTACGTGCGCAGGGCCACCCCGGCGCGCACCACCGCCGAATGGCTCGACCTGTGCCGCAGGTTGAAGATCCCCGCGTCCGACGTGGCGACCCTCGACGGCATCGTCGCTGACCTGCCGATCGCCGAGCACCCCGTTGCCGGGCCGTACCGCGTGATCCCCCCGCCGGTGCGGTTCGCACGCACGCCGGCGGGGGTGCACAGCGAGGCCGCGCTGCCCGGCCAGCACACCGGGGAGGTGCTGCGCGAGATCGGGATGACAGCGGCGCAGGTCGACGAGCTCCACAGCCAGGGCGTGGTCAGCGCGGGAGGTGACCGAGCTGCGGCGCGGGAGTGACCCCAGCCTGCGCGGACCGTCGTCCTGTGCGGGACGACCGGAGCCTCGTCCGGAGTGGATCAGCCGACGTGGCGTGAAGGGGCGACGCCGATCGGTGCGTTGAGGCGGTAGCCCGCCGTGTGCCGCTCGTCCTCGCTCTCGCCGCCCCAGAACCCGTACTCGTGGTTCTCGCGAGCGAACTGCTTGCACTCGTGGGCGACATCGCACGACCTGCACACCGCGGCCGCCTTGGCCTCTCGCGGCCGGCGATGCTCGGGACGCTCACCACTCGCTGCGAAGAACAGGTGGGTCAGACCCTTGCACGCTGCGGAATCCATCCAACGGGTCTCCCCGGCGGTCAGCCGGATCGAGATCTCCACCCCCATGACGAGTGCCATCCCGTTCCCCTCTCAATCGTCGAGGCTGCGACGCCCCGAGAACCCCACAGGCTGCGACCCCCGTCGCGGCAACACCATTCTACGCTGGACCGGACGAAGTGCGAAAAATTCATCGTGCAAATTGTTGGGTACACCTTTGATGTCACAGCAGCTGCTGTCGTCACAGCTGCTGAAGTCAGTGGCTGACGCCGGTGTGCGGCGGACGGCTCAGGTGAGCGGCTCGGTCGAGTCGAGATGGATGGTGTACTGCTCGTGGTAGTGGACGTCGCCGACGGGCGAGGTGCTCGTCGTGTCGTTGTGGCCGGTCTGGGCGACGACGAGGTCCGTTCCGATCTCGTACCAGGTGTCGGTGACCTGGCTGTCGGCGGGGACCTCGTCGGTGATCGTCACACGCACGTGCAGCGTCTGCACGTCGGCGCCGCCGACCGTCTGCACCTCACCGCCGATCACGACCCCGTGGTGGACCTCCGGCGCACCGGCTTGGTCGCAGTTCATCGTCCACCTCGTGCCGCTCGGCGCATCGACGGGCCGTGCGTCGCCGGTGCAGGTCATCGATTCGTCGTCGCCCTGCCCGAAGAACTCGTGGTACGAGCGCGACGTGGGTCGGGTGATCCCGCCGGCCGTCGCGCAACGCTGCCACTCGTCCCACCGCTGCTCGGCGACAGCCCAGCGCGCGCTGATGCCGCAGCCGCTCGGTTGCACTGTGATCGTCGACGACGCCGGGTAGTCGTGGTGGTCGCCATTGAGCGCGTCGACGGAATCGCGCCCGGTCGTGGTGTAGACGTACACGCCCGGCGCGGGCAGGCGTGGCGCCGAACCGGCGACGCTCGTCGTCGCGGCCGGCGGGGGAGCGACGGCTGACGATGCGACTGCCGTGGGCGCCGGCGCAGACGCCGCGGTCGACGCCGACCCGGTCGCGGGCGCTGCGGTCGACGTGATGGCCGGGATCGTCGCCAGGGCGCTCGACGTCGGTGCGGCCGTGCCGGGCGCACCGGCCGCCGCACCGGCCGTGGTCGGGCCTGCCTCGGTCGCCCGCGCCGTCGACCCGGGCGCGGTGCTCTGCTCGTAACGGCGGCGGGCCTCGTCCACGGAGACCGAGTCGGTTCGACCGCGTTGCGTGAGGTGGTAGTGACGGATGACGACCAGCGCACCGATCGCGAGCACGACGACCACGCCGAGCCCGATCAGCAGCCACCTCGACCTCGCACGCACGCCGCCATGCTCGGGTTGCGCGCCGACCGGCGTCAACCCGGGCGGCGTCCCTGTGACCGAAGCCCACCGTCCGGCGTCGAGGCGGCCCCGACCTCGGTGTCCGTCAGGCTCTGACGCCCTTCGGCGCGTCCTGCTTCATGTAGCCGAACATGTAGCCGGCCACCCGACGCATCTGGATCTCCTCGGCACCCTCTGTGATGCGGTAGCGGCGGTGGTGTCGGTAGATGTGCTCGAACGGCTTGTGCCGTGAGTAACCCATCCCGCCGTGCACCTGCATCGCCCGGTCGGCGGCCTCGCAGCACAGCCGGTTGGCCCAGTAGTTGCACTGCGACACCTGCCGGGATGCCGAGAACGCGCCATAGGTGTCCATCTGCCAGGCGGTCTTGTGGATCAGGGCGCGGAGCATGTCGCACTGCGTCTGCAGCTCGACCAGCGGGAACTGGATGCCCTGGTTGGTCGACAGCGCCTTGCCGAACGGCTTGCGCTCACGTGCGTAGGTGACGGACTCGTTCACGCAGAACTGCGCCGCTCCGAGGCTCGACGCCGCCTGACGGATCCGGTTCTCGTTGAAGAAGTGCTGGACGACTTGCAGGCCGCGGCCTTCTCCACCGAAGATCGCGCTGTCAGGCACGCGGATGTCCTTGAACGAGACGTGCGCGTGATCCGTTGGCATGTTGAACGTCCACAGGTACTCCTCGACCTTGAAGCCGGGGGAGTTGGTGGGCGTCAGGAACGCGGTGATCCCGTCGCCGTCGCCAGGTTTGCCGCTGGTGCGCGCCATGATCATGTCGTATTGCGCCTTGTGGATGCCGGTGTTCCACGTCTTCTCGCCGTTGATGATCCACTCGTCGCCGTCGCGCTCCGCGTGGGTCTCCATCCACGTCGCGTCGGAGCCGTGCTGTGGCTCCGTGATCCCGAACGCGAAGCCGCGACGGCCCTCGGCGAGGTCGTCGACCCACTCCTTCTTCTGCTCGTCTGTGCCGTACTCGAGCATCAGGATCAGTCCGACGTTGTTGCCGACGATCGAGTGCTCGTTCTGCAGGTCGTTGTGCAAGCCGAGGCCCATCGAGGCGAAGTGCTCGCGGATGATCGCCATGCCGAGGTTGGTGCCCTCCCGACCGCCGTACTCCTTGGGGAACGGGTAACGGTAGAAGCCGGCGGCGTCCGCCATCCGCTTCACCTTGAACAGCAGCTGCTCCCACTCCTCGTTCGGCAGTCCGCCACGGTCCCAGTCGGTGCGCGCATCCTCCCGCCGGTGATCGAAGAAGCGGATGTTGTCGTCCTGCTGCTCCAACGGCTTGATCACACGCTCGATGAAGTCATCGAGCTCGACGAGCAGAGCAGCGATGTCTTCGGGGATGTCGAAGTTCATGGCCCGATGGTGGCAGGTCCCCGTCGCGACCACCCGATCGGGCCGCCCTCCGGCGACCTGTGTCGGTGGCCGGCGCGCTCAGGCGAGGCTGGTGGCCGGCCGGCCGGCGGGCGGCCGCAACCCCGGGACGCCGCTGAGCCGCTCCAGCGCGGCGACCGTCGTGCGCATCGCCTCCGCCGGTACCGGGCGGCTGATCAGGTAGCCCTGCGCCTTCTTGCAGCCGAGGTCGCTGAGCACCTGCATCTGCTGCACGGTCTCGACACCCTCGGCGACGATGTCGAGGTCGAGTGAACGTCCCATCGCGACGATCGTCCTGACCAGCGACCGGTCGTTCGGGTTGTCCGCGACGCCGAGGACGAACGCGCGGTCGATCTTGATCCGCTGCAGCGGGAAGCGCTGCAACAGCGAGAGCGACGAGTAGCCGGTGCCGAAGTCGTCGAGCGCGACCCGCACGCCGAGCGAGCGCAGGCGCTGCAGCGTCGCCAGGGCGAGCTCGGGCTCGGCGATCATGATCCCTTCGGTGACCTCGAGCCACAGCTGGTGCGGCGACACCGCGGCGCGGGTCAGCGCCTCGCTGACCATCGCCGGGAACCCCGGATCAGCCAGCTGGCGGGGAGAGACGTTCACAGACATCGTCGCCAGCGAGCTGCACACGCCCTCGTCGATCCACAGGCGGAGCTGGATCAGTGCCTCGAGCAGGGCCCACGCTCCGATCGCGTTGATCGTCCCGGTGTCTTCGGCGATCGGGATGAACTCGACGGGCGAGACCTCCGTGCCGTCCTCGCGTCGCCACCGCATCAACGCCTCGAAGCCCTCGACGTCACCGGTGTCGAGGTCGAGGATCGGCTGGTGGAACATCCGCAGCTCCTCGCGGTCGAGGGCGCGGTAGAGCGCGGTCTCCAGCGACAGCCGGTGGGCGACGCGCTGGTGCATCGACTCGTCGTACAGCGCGACGCAGTTGCGCCCCGCGTCCTTGGCCCGGTACATCGCCGTGTCGGCGTGACGCAGCAGGTCCTCCGGCGTCGAGCTGGAGCGCAGGCTGAGCAGTGCGATGCCGATGCTGGCCGTGACGAACACGTCGCCGTGACTCATCGCCAGCGGCTCACGGAACACGCCGAGCAGACGGTCCGCCAGCGCCATCGCCGCCGCAGCGGATCCCGCGCCCGGTTCGAGCACGACGTACTCGTCGCCGGACAGGCGGGCGACGGTGGCGTGGTCGGGCACCGCGGCGCGCAGACGCTGCGCCACCATCACCAGCAGTTCGTCGCCTGCGGCATGGCCGAGGCTGTCGTTGATGTTCTTGAACCGGTCGAGGTCGACGAAGTACAGAGCCGGCTGGCGGTTGTCGCTCCACGCTGCCGTCATGCACTCGTTGATCTTCGCCAGGAGCGTGCTCCTGTTCGGCAGTCCGGTGAGCGCGTCGGTCTGCGCCCCGCGCACCAGCTCGTCTTGCGTCTCCGTCGTGTCTCGCCCGGACATGACGACGCGCACCATCGTCGCGCAGCCGATCGCGACGACCGAGACGATCCGCACCCAGTGATCGGCGTTGTCGTGGGGGGTCGTGGCGGCGAGCACGACGACGGGCACGAGCAGCCCCGACGTGGTGAGCACGAGCCGGCCGAGGCGTCGCTCGAGCGGGGGCTGGGTGGTCGGGCTGAGGATCTCGGCCGCGGTCCAGTGCATCAGCGCGCCCCCGGCGATGACGTACGCGGCAACGTGGCAGGCGCCGCCGAACCGGTCGAACGAGGTCGCCAGGTGTCCGGCGTCGACGAGCGCCGTCGTGGTGTGGCCGATCACGTCGACCAGCAGCGCGCTGCCGAGCATCCGCAGCGCCAGACGCGGCTTGGTCCTGCTGAAGACGATCAGCGCGACCAGGCAGAGCAGGATCATCGTGGCCGGACCGAGCAGGCCATCGACGGCCAACGTCGCCCCCGTCTGGCCGTGCGCGTCGGCGATCGGTCGCACGAACACGATCCACCCGATCAGCCACGCGCCCAACGCGAGAACACCCGCATCGACGACCGTGGCGGCCACTCTCGTGGGTGGACGGCGGCGCACCACGGCGACGGCTGCGACGATCATCGCCACCGTTCCCACCAGCTCCAGCGCGCTGTGGCCGAACATCGCCGCCTGCATCCGAAGGCCACGCAACGAATGGCCCACGGCGAGGCTGGCGACGGCGACGATGATCGCCGCGGCGACCGGGCCGTTGAGGTGCGTGCGGCGCTTGCTGACCAGCGTGGCGCCGATCAACATCACGCAGGCGAGGCCGTAGGCCGCGTCGCGCTGGTGCGCGGTCGGGGCGGCCACGGCGACGACGGTCAGTGCGGCGCCGACCGCCAGGTACCAACGGGTTCGGAGGGCGCCAGCCCGCTGCATGTGCCCTCCCGCTTCCTGTGCAGCTGCCGAGAGGCGCGCACCGTTAATCATCCACACTACGCAGCGTGTTGGGGGTTTCGCAACGCGTGAGGGAAGCGTTCCCGGACCGCGTTCTCCGTGTGCCCGATGGTTCCGTGATCGCCGCTGCCGGGCCGAACGGCGCGACGCGGGCGGGTGAGTCGCTACCGTATGGTCAAATGCGTCGACGTTCGGGCCTTCCCCGATGACCTCACTCGCCAACACCTACACGGTCGTCGTCCCCGGTGCCCACCTGATGTCGGCGCTGCTCGGTCAGCGCGACGGCAACCTGCGGCTGGTCGAGACCGCTTTTCCGGATGCCTCGGTGTCGGTCAGGGGCAACGAGATCTCCGTCGACGGAGCGAACTCGGAGGTCGTCGGTCGGCTGTTCGAGGAGCTCGTGGTGCTGTTGCAGCGCGGCCAGGATCTCGACGCATCCAGCGTTCGCCGTTCGATCGACATGGTGGTGGCCAACGAGCGGCCGAGCAGCGTGCTCACCGACGACATCATGCGTGGTGCCAAGGGCCGGCCGGTGCGACCGAAGACCGCGGGTCAGAAGCGATACATCGACGCGATCCGCAACAACGTGATCACGTTCGGGCTGGGGCCGGCGGGGACCGGCAAGAGCTGGCTCGCGGTCGCGATGGCCGTGCAGGCGCTGCAGAGCAAGCAGGTGCAGCGGATCATCCTCACCCGCCCCGCGGT
Source organism: Acidimicrobiales bacterium (assembly GCA_038213195.1). GTDB lineage: Bacteria > Actinomycetota > Acidimicrobiia > Acidimicrobiales > Ilumatobacteraceae > JAODBQ01. The sequence continues at coordinate 17,125 of JBBQTN010000101.1, forward strand.
CGAAGCCGGCGAGCGGCTCGGCTTCCTGCCCGGCGACCTGATGGCGAAGATCGACCCGTACCTGCGGCCGCTGTACGACGCGCTGTACGACATGATCGAGGTCGAGGGCGCGCAACGCTTGCTGGAACGCCAGACCGTCGAGGTCGCGCCGCTGGCGTTCATGCGCGGCAGGACGCTGAACGCCAGCTTCATCATCCTCGACGAGGCGCAGAACGCCACGCCGGAGCAGATGAAGATGTTCCTCACCCGCATCGGCTTCGGCTCGAAGGTCGTCGTCACGGGTGACACGACGCAGATCGACGTCCCGGACGGGCGCAGTGGCCTGATCGGGCTGGAACGGACGTTGACGGGCATCGATGGCCTCGAGTTCGTCCACCTCGGTGCCGGCGACGTCGTGCGCCATCAGATCGTCGCCGACATCGTCGCCGCCTACGAGCGCGCCGATATCGCCAACGGCGTCGATCGTTCGGGCCGGGACCGCCCGCGTCGTGCCTGACAGCGCCAGACCGAAGATCTCCGGACGACAACGTGTGGGCGGTGCCGGCGACCCCGAGGTGTTCTGCGCAGACGAGCAGAACGAGGTCCCTGTCGACCTGCCCCGCTGGCAGCGGCTCGCCCTGGACGTGCTCGTCGCCGAGCGGGTCCGCGGGCTGGCCGAGCTGTCGCTGCTGTTCGTCGCCGAGGCGGAGATCACCGAGCTGAACGAGCGCTACATGGGCGTCGTCGGACCCACCGACGTCTTGTCGTTCCCGATTGACGCCATCGAAGCCGACGTGGTGCTGCAGTCGCCGGCCGCGAACATCGGGCCCGATCGGTCGCCGCCGGCTCTCGGTGCCCTGCCGCTGCTGCTGGGTGACGTCGTGATCTGCCCGCGGGT
>JBBQTN010000102.1:0-17849 GCA_038213195.1 Acidimicrobiales bacterium
GGTGCTGGCTCTCGGTCGGCGGGCGATCTCGGTGGCCGTCGACGTCGCCGACGCCGATGCGGTGCTCGAGGCGGTCGAAGCGTGCGCGGCGCAGATCGGGCCACCCGACATCGTGGTGAACAACGCCGGCATCGTCAACAACATCGCCGCGATCGCCGACATGGCGCCGGATGCCTGGGCGCACGAGATCCAGGTCAACCTGTCCGGGATGTTCCATACGGTCCGCGCCGCCGCACCGGGCATGGCCGAGCGCGGCTGGGGTCGGGTGATCAACCTGTCCTCGATCGCCGCCCTCACGCCCGGTCTCGGACAACCTGCCTATGCCGCATCCAAGGCAGGCGTGATCGGCTTCACCAGGGCGGTCGCCCAGGAGTTCGGTCCGGGTGGCGTGACAGCGAACGCGATCCTGCCCGGACTGATCGCCACACCCCTCGTACGATCGATGCCCGACCACCTCCGAGCCCAACTCGTCACGCGCACCCCGGTCGGCCGCCTCGGCGAACCTGAGGACATCGCTGCCCTCGCTGCGTTCCTCGCCTCACCGTCGGCGGGATTCATCAGCGGCGTCGCGATCCCGTGTGACGGCGGCGTCTCGAACGCCGCGCGCCGCTGACGCCACTGCGCCCACCTCGGGACCGGCTCGCCTTGCCGCGTGTGCAACGGGTTCGAGTGGATGCCGGAGACGAAGCAGCACTTGCATGATCGTCCACAACGGGGCGAGGATCAACACGACGCGCACAGCCGGTACGTCACGTTGGGCGATGGCGAGCCACGTCATCGAGCCGAGCCACGCCACCATGAACGCCAGCGACACCGGTCGATGCTCGCGGACGGACACGGGATGGGCGAACTGCACGCGTGAGAGGGTCAGTCCGCAGCACGCGACGCAGATGCCGACGTTGAGCCAGGGGTTGGCGTGGATCAGGAACAGCGACGGGATGATCATGTTCCATTCGGCGGGGAATCCGTTGAACCAGCCGTCGGCGGTCTCCTGGTCGGTCCGGGCCATCCACAATGCGCTCACGAAGAGGATCGTGAACCCGACGGGCACGACGGTGTGGTCGGGGAAGATATCGAAGCGATAGAGGAACGCAACGGGCACGATCGTGCATGTGAAATAGTCGATGATCAAGTCGAGGGAATTTCCGTCGAGGGTCGGGATCCGAGACTTGACATCCAGCTTCCTCGCGATCGGACCGTCGACACCGTCGAGCAACAGCGCACCCACGAGCCACAAGATGGCCGCGCGGGCATGACCCTCGATCACCGAGTTGAGACCGACATATCCGACGATGACACCGCTCGCCGTCAACGCGTGCACCGCCCACGCAAACCGGATGTGACGGCGGGTGTACGGACTCACGCGGAGTGCCAGCCCGCGGATGATGGGCACATGGGTGCACGATACCCGTGCCTACGCCTTGCGGTGATCAGGTCGCGCGCAGCAGGCGCGCCAGGTCGATACGACCAGCGGCACGAGCCGGCAGCACAGCCGCTGCGTACGCGACGACGAGCGCGGCGAGGATCACGCCGATCGATCCGAGCAACGGTTGGATCGGTTCGACGACGACGTCGAGCTGATCTGCGAACAACGTCCACAAACCACGTCCCAGAGCAACACCGAGCGGCACCCCGATCGCCAGCCCGATGACGGTCGCGGCGGTCGAATGCCAGGCGACGGTCGCTGCGAGTTGACGGCGGGTGAAGCCCAACGCGGTCAGGATGGCGAGCTCCTTGCTGCGGCGGCGAACAGACGTGCCCAACGCCAGCGCGAGGGACACCGCCGCACCAAGCGCGAGCGCGATCGAGAGATCCACCGGCGCTCCGCCGAGCGAGCTCGAGTTGACGATCTCCGCGGGACGTTGCGGCGGGAGGATGTCGATGCCTGCGAAGCCGGCGAGCGGCGCGGTCGTCGACCGCAGAAGGACGAGCTCGTCGTGCGCGTTCGTGCCGGGCCGGTAGCGCACGAAGAGGACGTGGGGTCCGAGGTTCGTGCCCTGCACGCCGGTGATGTCGCGGTCGTATCCCGGTACGAGCTCGGGCACCACGATCGCCCCGACACCGAGGGAGATGTGCGAGATGTGGATCCGTCTGATCGTCGGGAACGTGGCGATCCCGACGATGTTCACCTGGTGAGGGTCCCCGCCGCCGGCCAGGGTCACGGTGTCGCCGATGTGCTTGCCGAGGTCGGCCGCTGTCGCCGCGCCGAGGACGATCTCGTCGGCGGCCCGGATGTTCCTGCCGCGCACGATGGGAGGCGTCACCGCACTCGCCGGTTGCATGCCGAGCAACGGCACCCGCAGCCCGTCGACGGTGTCGTCGCCGAAGTACGCGCCCGACCAGTCGGCGACATGCTCGTCGGCGCCGAGGATCGCAGCAGTCTGGCCGGCGTCGATGTTGCCGTAGCCGTTGCCGGCCATCACCATCGTGTTCCAGTCCCATCCGAACAACCGGGGCGTGCTCGTCAGCGTGGCCAGGCTGGCCGCGAACGTGATGCCCGCGACCAGTGCCGCGATCGCGATCGCAGCACCACCGATCACCGAACGCATCGGCACCCCCGTGCCGTCGTTCCGCTCGAACGTCATCCGCAGCCCGGTGACCATCGTCGGCGGGAGACCAGCCGACGCGGCCGCGCCGACCAGGCGTGACGTTCGTCTCGACCGGCGCAGCGTGGCCGTGCGTTCCGCCGAGCCGAGCCGTGCGATCACGAGTGTCGCGACGAACAGCACCACGACGAACACGATGACACCGAAGCCCAACACGGTCGCGTCGACGTCGACGCCGCGCTCGGCACCGACCGTGCGGACCGGTCCGATGGGCATCAGCGACGAGGCCGCGATCGCCGCGACCACGGCCAACCCGATCCCTGCGACAACGCCCGCCGTGGGTGCGATCAGCGACGACAGCAGGATCGCCCGCGGTGGCGCCCCGTAGGCGCGCAGCATCTCCCGTTCCGCTCGATCTCGACGATGGAGCCGAGCGATGGCCTGGATGCCGAGGATCAACCCCGCCAGGCCGGCGATCAACCCGAACAGCGCCAGCATGATCGACCAGGGACGCAACGCCTGACGAGCGTGGAGGCGGTCGGTGGACGTGAACCGGATCTCCGCGCCCGGCGGCTGCAGCCGCTGGACGCTCGCGGTCACGGTCGCGACGTCGGCGTCGCCGTGCTCGAGGACGAGCGCCCGCAACCCGTACGTCAGGTACGGCGCCGCGCCGGTCGTGAACGCCGGCGTGAGCAACAACCGTCCGGTGCGGTCCGCATCGTCCTGGAGGACCTCGTCCGGGAACAATCCGATGCCGACGACGGTGACTGCCCTGCGCTGCGCCGGCGCGGTCGGATGGGCCAAGAACGAGGGATCCGAGTATTGCGCCTGTGAGTAGACGCCGAGCTGCAGGACCTGCCCGACGTGATACCCATATCGCTCGGCAGCGAGTTCGTTGAACGCGACCTCGTCGGGGCGGGTTGGATCCGGCAGCACGCCCCGCCGGACCGTGAAACGGTCCTGATCGAAGTACTCCCCGTCCAACGTGCCGCTCGGCTCGAATTGCTGCGAGAAGTCCGGCGAGCCGTCGACGAGCACGGCCATGTCCATGCTCACCCACATGCGTGAACTGGCGACCTGCGGGAGGGCGGAGATCGCGGCATCTCCGGCAGGATCGAGACCGGTCGCCGAGGCAACGGACATCGTCGAGGCGTTCACTGAGCGGAGAAACCTGTCGTTCCACGACTGAGTGCGTCGCGCTCCGGCGATCGCGAACAACGTCGGACCGAGCGTCAACCCGAGCAGCAGCGCGATCCCGGCGCAGCCGCGCCATCGCGTCCGCAGGCGGATCGGGACGAGGTACGCGACGACGCGGATCACGTCACCGGCGGCGCTCGCCGCGCCGTGACCGTCACCATCGCAAAACCGTACGCGCGGGCCGCCGACGCGAGGAAGGGTGCTCACCGAACCCCGCGGCCGTGCTACCACCACTTCATGCTGCGACGCGTGGTCCGGGCAACAATGCCGTCACGTTCGGCTGTCGCAGGTTGAACGGTGGCCGCAACGAACGAGATCAGCAGCCGCTGACGGCGGTGGCGCCGCGTCGTGTCGGCCGCGGCGCTCGTCGGGGCACCGGCCGGAGACGAGAAAGCCGTTCCGACGGAAACGGTTTCGGGGGCGCCAGCTCCGGGCAAGGTGGCCGTCGATGAGCGCGCCGCCAGCGAATGATGAGTCGCGTCGGTTCGGAGCATCGATCCCCGGTGCCCGATCGGGTGTTGACGCCCGCTCTCCCCGCGGGATTGCCTACGCACAGCGCGGGCCAGAACGATCGGACGGTGCAGGAGGCCGAGCATGGCATCAGATGCAGCGGAGCACACGACCCGGGACGACGAAGCCCTCTCGGGGATCGACGACTGGATCAGCGAGATCGAGGCAACGCCCGACCGGCGCAGTGCCCAGATAGCCCGGCGCCTGAGGAGTGCGCACCAGCAGATGACCAGGCACATCGCCGATCTCGAGCGCCAGGTCGAGCAGCTGCAGTTCGGTCGAATCGGCGGCGAGCGGTTGCTGAGCGAGCCATCGTCCCCGCTCCGGGACCACCCATCCTGTCCGTGCCCGGCCGGTTCGACGTGTGCCAGCCTGTGCTGCCCACGCCGCAGCGCCGGGTTCTGAGACCGGCCCACCCCTCCTCGGTTGATGCACGGATGCAGCGGGTAGGTCGCGGGCCATGCCGACCTCGCCGTCTCCGCTCCAGCCCATCGTCGATCCGCGGCGGCCATGAAGGTGGTCGACGCGCTGGAACGAAGCGACGTCCTGACGCGCATCGCCGGCAGGTTGCGTCCGCCCATCGACCGTGCCCTCGGCTCGTCGAAATCGCTGCGCAGCATCCTGTCAGGCACTCCGATCGGTCATCCGGCACATCCTGCGCTGGTCATCGTGCCGATGTCGGGGTGGATCTCGGCGACCGTGCTCGACCTGTTCGGCGGCCCCTCCGCCCGTCGATCCGCGCAGCTGCTGCGCGGTCTCGGTCTGGCCGCCGCCGCCCCCGCCGTCGTCACGGGCGCGTCCGACTGGCTCGACACCGAGGAGGCCGAGCAACGCGTCGGGGCCGCGCATGCCGTGGCCAACGTCGCCGCGTTCAGCCTGTTCGCGACCTCGTCGCTGCTGCACCGACGAGGACGCCACGCCTCCGGCACCACCCTGTCCGGCATCGGCGCAGGCGCCCTGGCCGCAGCCGGCTTTCTCGGCGGGCATCTCGCCTATCGGCGTGGCGTCGGGGTCGACACCACGGCGTTCGAAGGTGGGCCGACGGAGTGGACGGAGATCGACGTCGACCACGACGTGCAGGCAGACGGCCTGTCCGTCGCCTCGGCCGCGGGCGTCAGCCTGCTCGTCGCCCGTCTCGACGATGGGGTGCACGTGCTCGAGAACCGCTGCACGCACCGCGGCGCGCCGCTCTCCGACGGAACGCTCGACCACGGTTGCGTCACCTGCCCATGGCACGGTTCGGTGTTCGACGTGGGCGACGGCCACGTCGTGCGCGGGCCAGCAGTGGCGCCACAGGCCTGCTATGACGTGCGCAACATCGCCGGCGCTCCCGGCAAGCTCGAGGTGCGTCGAGACGAGCAGGGATCGTTGCGCGCCAACCCGGTGCGCGCCGAGCATTGACCGGTGATGCTGGCCGGCCTGGCGGCGTCCGGCTCACGCTGACCTCATTCGGCCTCGCGGTACGTCCAGTCGGGTCGCTTGCGCCGATGCGTGGTGTCGTAGGTTGCGACACCGTGCTCGTCGATGTCGATCACGAGTGGGACGTCGACGAGGCGCGGTGAACCGGCGCGGTGCTCGAGGAACTCGGTGACGTCCTCGGGGAAGGCACGCAGGATGCTCGAGACGAGCGTCTGCTCCTCGGTGCCGAGGTAGCAGCGGTTGGCATCGGTCACGGAACGCAGGACTGCGGCGATGTCGCCGAGCACCGCATCTGCGGCGTGGCCGTTGAGCAGGTCGGCGAGGTGGTCCGTGATCGACAGCGAGCCCTGCTTGCACGGTGGGCACTGGCCGCATGATTCGGTGGACAGGAAGCGTGACATCTCGTAGGCGACCGCCGTCATGTTGACGGAGTCGTCGTACACGACGAACCCGGCGGCGCCAAGTCCCGTACCACGCGCGACGAACGCCTCGTAGGTCAGCGGCACGTCGAAGTCCTGAGCGAGCAGCACTGCGTTCGACACACCCGACAGCGCCGCCTTGAACCGCCGGCCATCGAGGGGGCCGCCGCAGCGCGTCAGCACCTCTTCGAACGGCGTGCCGAGCGGCACCTCGTGCACGCCGCTGCGGAGCACGTCCCCGACGACGGTGACGAGGATGTTGCCGGGCGACGACTCCGTCCCTGTCGTGCGGAACCACGCTGCACCTTTGGCCATGATGTGCGCGACCGACGCGAACGTCTCGACGTTGTTGACGACCGTCGGGTTCGACGTCGAGCCCCGCCCGAGCGGCACCGCCTCGGCCTCCCAGCCGCCCGACGGGGCGGTGGCGAACAGTCCGAACTGGTACGGCGGCAGCACCCGCGGCAGCGGTTCCCTGCCCTCGATCACCTCCAGCAGCGCCTTCTCCTCACCGTAGAGGTACTCGCTCGGCCCCTCGACGATGTTGATGGTCAGCTCCTGGAGCAGCCCGGCGCCGCTCAGCTCGACCGCCGCACGCGTCAGCGCCTCGACCTCGCGGCCGTACGCGGCCTTCGTCGCCAGGTAGATCGTGCCTGCGCCGACGACGAACGCGGCGATCGCCGCGCCCTCCACGATCCGGTACGGGTCGAGGCGGATCAGGGTCCTGTCCTTGAACGTCGCCGGCTCGCCCTCTGCGCCGTTGGCGACGACGAACCTCGATCCAGAGCCGCTGTCGCGAACCGAGCGCCACTTCCGACCTGTGGAGAACCCGGCGCCACCGCGCCCGCGCAGTCCGGAACCGGTGATCTCGTCGAGCGTCGCCTCCGGCCCGAGCGACAGCGCGCGCTCCAAGCCGCCGCCGCCTCCCAGCGCGAAGTACTCCTCGGCGGAACCGATCGCACTGGTCGGCAACAGGTACCCGGGCGGTGTCGACAAGCTCACGGGGACCGACGACCCACCGGGCGGCGCCGAGCAGCCACGATCCTGTCCGGTCGCCCCGTCGCCGCCGCTACCTCGGTCAGTCGATCGGCCCGACGGAGTCGCGCACGAGCTGCTGGAACACGCCGACGCCCTCTTCCCACTTCGGGCTGAGGAAGCCGGTGCGGTAGCGGCCGGCGTCGAGGTTGCGCTGGACGTGCTCGCACACGCGCGCGTCCTCGTCTGCGACCTCCTCGCTGAACTTGACGATCGCTTCGACATCGCTCGCGTCGTCGGCGAAGAAGTACTCGAAGATCAGCTCGCTGCGATCGTGCCCGCGCGGCAGCCAGCGCTCGACTGCGAACCCGCCGGGGAACACGTCGAACGCGAACGTCGGCCAGAACCAGCCGAACACGCCGAACGTGCTCTCGTCGCGTGGCGGCATCACGTGGATGTTCCAGCGCGGATCGCCCTTGATGATCACCTTGTAGTTCATCGCGTCGGCGTCGCGGCTCATCGCCGGATGGACCGTGGGGAGGTGATAGCCCTCCATGAAGTTGTCGCCGTACGTCTTCCAGTTGCACGCCACCTGGCGGGTGCTGCGGCTGTGGAAGCGATACTCCTCCAGCGGGTAGGCCTCCACCTCCTTGGGGAACTCGCCGAGCCACTCGTGCAGCGGGGCGACGTTCGGGTTGAGGCACACGAACACCATCCCCCGCCACGACTCGACCTGGATCGGGGTGAGGTCCATGTCCTCAGGAGCCGGACCACCGAAGTCGCGGGCGTTGATCAGTGCACCCCTGCTGTTGAAGGCCCAGCCGTGGTACCTGCAGACCAGGTTGGCCTGACAGCCCTCACCGTCCCACACGATCGGGCCGGCGCGGTGCGGGCAGAGGTTGTAGAACCCCTTCAGCGTGCCGTCGTCGCTGCGCCGCACGAAGATCGGCCACCCGGCGAGGTTCTCGGCGACGTAGTCCCCGGTGCGGCGCAGCTGGTGGTCATAGGCGATGTGCACCCACGTCGAGCCGAAGATCGGCCAGCGCTCCTTCTCGAAGACGGCGGGGTCGGTGTACCAGCGGGCCGACATGGTTTCGACGAGTTCCACTGCATTCGAGCTTACGGGAGCGGGGCTGGTGGTGTCCGTCATCTGCGCGCCCCCGACGTCTGCATCGTCACGATCGCCCGCCTCGCCGGTCCTACGCGAGGAACTCCAGGACGTCCGGGAGGGCCTGCTTGTCCTGATAGATGAACAGGTGGCCGCCCTGGTACCTGCGCAGCACCGAACCGGGAATCGCCCGATGGATCGCCTCACTGTTCGCCGGCGGGGCGATGCCGTCGAACTCGCCGCACGCGATCAGCACGGGGCAGGCGATGGTTGGAAGGCGATCCCACACGTCGTGGGCGCGTCGGGCCTGCAGCTGCATCGCCTCGCCGCGGCGTTGCTCTTCGGTGCGCGGGGCCGCGGCGCGCTGCGCTGCGTTGTCGGCGATCGCCCGATCGAAGGCGTGCGTCGCCAGCCACGTCGCGTCGAAGCGGGTGTCGAGGTTGTGCAGCGCGATCGTGGCGCGCTCGTCGGCGGCCATCGCGGCCAGCTCGTGCAGCGGGTACGACGACCCGCCGATGCCTCCTGCAGAGGTGCACACGAGCGCCAGCCGCTCGACTCGGGCCGGGTAGGTCACCGCGAACTCTTGGGCGACCATGCCGCCGAAGCTGATCCCGAAGACCCGCGCGGTCGGCCAACCGACGTGGTCGAGCAGCGCAGCCGCGTCGCTCGCATAATCGGCCATCGTCGCCAGCGTGTCGGGCACCGTCGTGCGCCCGAGGGCGCGCTGGTCGTGGACGAGGACCTCGAACCGCGCCGCCAACGCATCGACCAGCGGCCGGGCGATCTCGATCGACGAGCCCGACCCGTTGAACATCAGCAGGCGCGGGCCGCTGCCGACCAGCTCGTAGTACACCTCGATGTCGTCGAGGGCGACCGTCGGCACGCGCTACCCGACCTTCACAGGTTGGTCTCGTCGGCGGGGATGGACGGCAGCGCGGCTGCGTCGCGGATGTCGTCGGTCGTTGCCAGCGGACCCAGGCCGACGGTGTAGGACGTCATCGACAGCGATCCGCCGAAGTAGCCCTCGTTGAGCACGTCCGCCGTCTCACCCGTCGCAGCGGCGAGGCCGGCGATGTACAGCATCGGGATGTAGTGGTCCGGCGTCGGCGCCGCCCGATCGAAGTCGTGATGGGTGGCCAGGTCGCGCACCGACTGCGGATCCGAGGTGAGCGCGTTGCGCGCCGCGTCGTCGAAGCGGCGCGCCCACGGCTCGCCGGTGTGTCCTGCGCCGAAGTCGACGAGACCGAGGTTGTGCACGACGTTGCCGCTGCCGATCACGAGGATGTCGCGGTCGCGCAGCGGAGCCAGCGCACGGCCGAGGTCGAAGTGGTAGTCGAGCGGCTTGGTGCCGTTGATCGCCAGCTGCACGACGGGCACGTCGGCGTGCGGGAAGACGTGGGTGAGCACGCTCCACGCCCCGTGGTCGAGGCCCCAGCTGTCGTCGTCGCTGCCGATCCACGTCGGGGCGACGGCGTCGGCGATCTCGGCGACCAGCGCCGGTGCCCCCGGCGCGGGGTACTTGACGTCGAACAGCGCCTGCGGGAACCCGTAGAAGTCGTGGATGGTGCGCGGCGCGGCCATCGCCGTGACGGCACTGGCGTTGATGTACCAGTGCGCTGAGATCACCACGACGGCCCGCGGTGGCGGCACCGCCGCGCCGAACGCCCGCCACGACTCGGTGTAACGGTTGCGTTCGAGTGCGTTCATCGGGTTTCCGTGACCGATGAACGCCGCAGGCATCACGCGCCCGATCGTAGAGGGTGATGCTCGATCCGCACGAGTGCCCCGCGGAGGTGGGCGCGATTCGTGCCAGCCCGTGGCACACACCGCGCCCACCCGCCAGCCCCGGGCCCGCCGCCGAGCACTCGGCCAGCGCTCAGCGCAGGCGGACCGCGCGGCCGGGCGGTGGCGCCGGGCACAGGTCGGGGTGGAAGATCCCCGCGAGCAGCTCGATCCCATCGACGAGGCGCGGGCCGGGCCGCACGATGTAGGCGTTGGCGTCGACGGCCCAGACATGGGCACTGCCGGGCAGGTGGTGCAGCGCCGCCGCGCCCTGCCGGGCCGCACCGTCGGTGTCGAAGCCGCACGGAGCGATCACGACGATGTCGGCATCCACCGCGGCGATCGAGGCCCAGTCGGTCGGGTGCGAGCGCTCGCCCGGCTCGGACAGCACCGGCTCGCCACCGGCCGCATCGACCAGCTCGGGCACCCAGTGCCCGGAGACGAACGGCGGGTCGCACCACTCGAGCACGAACACCCGGGGGCGCGCCGCGCCGGCCACGCTGCGCCGGACCGAGTCGACGCGGGCGCGCAACGCGGCGACGAGCGCCGCAGCCGGACCGGACGAGACCGTCGCGGCGCCGACGAGCTCGATCGTGGCGAGGACGTCGTCGAGCGTGTGCGGGTCGAGGGTGACGACGTCGGCATGGCAGTGCAGCGCTGCGAGGGCATCCTCGACTTGACCGGCCGGCACGGCGCAGACCCGGCAGAGGTCCTGGGTGAGGATCGTGTCCGGCCCGATGGCCCGCAGCCGCTCGACGTCGAGGGTGTACAGCTGTTCTCCCGCGTCGATCCGGGCGCGCACGAGGCGATCGATCTCGAGCGGATCGAGATCGGCCGTGTCCAGGCCGCCGACAACGACCTGCGCATCCGCCCGCGCGTGCAGCGGGTAGTCGCACTCGAACGTCACCCCGGCGAGCTGGTCTCCCAAGCCGAGCGCGTAGACGATCTCCGTGGCCGATGGGAGCAACGAGACGATCTTCACCGTCGCGACCCTACCGAGCTGCGCCTGCTGGGCCTTGACAGAAGCTCACCACAGGAGGAATATCCGAAGCGTTCACTTGCTTTAATGAGCATCCGGTCAGACGCACCGGGCAAGGAGGTCGGGCGATGAAGGTCGCAGTGATCACGGGAGGTTCCCGAGGGTTCGGGTTCGAGCTGGCCAGGTCGATGGCCGTCGACGGCTGGGAGGTGGTGATCGACGGCCGCGATGGCGGCGCGCTGCAGGCGGCCGCCGATGCGATCGGTGCACACGCCCACGCCGTGGCGGGCGATGTCGGTGAACAGGGCCACCGCGACGAGTTGCTGCGTGTGGCAGAAGGCCTCGGCGAGCTGACCGTGCTCGTCAACAACGCGAGCACCCTCGGGCCCTCGCCGCAACCGGCGCTGGCCGACTACCCCCTCGACGTGCTCGCCGAGGTGTACCGCACCAACGTCGTCGCGCCGATCGGGCTGATCCAGCAGGCGTTGCCGTCGTTGCGCCGACACCGCGGCGCGATCGTCGACATCACCTCCGACGCCGGGGTCGAGGGGTACCCGGGATGGGGCGGGTACGGCTCGTCGAAGGCGGCGCTGGAGCAGGCGTCCAACGTGCTCGCCGTGGAGGAGCCGGACGTGCGTGTCTACTGGTTCGACCCGGGTGACATGCAGACGCAGATGCACCAGGACGCGTTCCCTGGCGAGGACATCTCCGACCGGCCGCTGCCGGCGACGGTCGTGCCCGCGCTGCGCCACCTGCTCGACTCGGGCTCACCCAGCGGCCGCTACCAGGCCGCGACGCTCGCCGAGGTGACGTCGTGAACGCCGTGGAGACCGCTCGGCTGTCGTTCGACCTGCCGCCGGCATTGGAGGCCGGCGAACCGCCGGAGGCACGCGGCCTGGCCCGCGACGGGGTGCGAATGCTGGTCGCGGAGCGTGGCGCGGGGCGGCTGACGCACAGCACGTTCGTGCAGCTGCCGACGTTCCTCGCTCCCGGCGACCTCGTCGTGGTCAACACCTCCGGCGTGCTGCCGGCCGCGGTGCCCGCCATCGCGCCGGACGGCTCGCCCGTCGTCGTGCACCTCTCGACGCGGTTGGACGACGACCGCTGGGTGGTCGAGCTGCGTCAACCGCGCGGGCACACCACGCAGCGCTGGTCCGACCCGATCGTGCCGCTCGACCTCGACCTCGGTGGCGCCGCCCGCCTGCACCTCGACGAGCACTTCGCCGGGAGCGATCGGCTGTGGGTGGCGGCACTGCACCTCCCCCAGCCGGTGCTGACGTGGCTCGCCGCGCACGGCCAGCCGATCCGCTACGGCTACGTCGAGCACCCGTGGCCGCTGGCGATGTACCAGAACGTGTACGCCACCGAGGCGGGCAGCGCAGAGATGCCGAGCGCGGGACGGCCGTTCACCCCTGAGGTGATCACGCGGCTGGTCGCCGAGGGCGTCGATGTCGCGCCGCTCGTGCTGCACACCGGCGTCGCCTCGCTCGAGGCCACCGAGCTGCCCTACCCCGAGCGGCTGAAGGTGCCGGCGGCCACCGCCGAGCGGGTCAACGCGACCCGAGCGCGCGGCGGGCGCGTGATCGCAGTGGGGACCACCGTCGTACGCGGCCTGGAGACAGCCGGACAGACCGGCGTCGTCGAGCCGTTCGACGGCTGGACCGACCTGGTGATCACGCCCGAGCGCGGCGTGCACGTCGTCGACGGGCTGCTGACCGGATGGCACGAGCCGGAAGCGTCGCACCTGCTGATGCTGGAAGCCGTCGGCGGGCGCGAGCTGCTCGAACGGTCGTACGCGGCGAGCCTCGCCGAGGGCTACCTGTGGCACGAGTTCGGCGACGAGCACCTGATCCTGCCCTGACGGCTTCGTGTTGCGGCGGGTGGCTCAACCGGCGCGACGTGCCGTCCGCCAGGTCTCGACGATCGCGCTGAAGTCGAACAGGTCGAGGTGGTCCTCCGGTTCGAGCACGTGGTTCGTCTCGGCGATGCGGCGGTTGGCGGCGGCGACCCGATCGCGCAGCTCGGCGAGCGTCGGGGCGTGCCAGAACGAGACGCGGCGTGTGGCCACCTCCAGCCGTGTGGCCTCGCCAAGGGTCCTGCTCCGCTCACGGCGGACGAGCTGCTCGGCGAACCAGCCGGGCGAGCGTTGCACGTCCAGGTCGGGGAGCGGCTTGCCCTTGCCGGGCAGATCGTCGAACTCGCCGCGTTGCATCGCAGCCAGGATCTGCTTCTCGATGAGCAGGTCGAGGTAGCCCACGCCCGCAGAATATCCGCGCCGCCCGAACGCACGGGCTGCGCGCCGGCCGACGGACGGGGCGCGCTTGTCACGGCCCCGGCATCGAGATCGTGTAGAGGCGTGTCGCCTCGATCCGCCCGTCGACGGGCCCGCTTTCGAGGAACTGCTCCCACTGCGCGCCGTAGCGGGGCACGTAGACGTCGAGCAGCGTCTGGCGGAAGCCAGCGTGATCGGCGTGCGAGACGTCGATCGGGACGGCCTGCCCATGCACCGTCACTGCCAGCTCCTCGCTGTGGACGTGGCTGGCGCTGACCCACGGTCGGCGGCGGATGTGCCTGAAGCGCACGGAAGCCGGCGAAGAACCGAAGTGGAACGCACCGCGGTAGAAGATCCCGTCGACGGGGCCGGCGATCGGCCGGCAGTCGGCGGTGACCGGGGCGAGCACGAGCAGCCTCATCCCCGTCAGGCGGGCGGTCAGCTCCTCTGCGTCGAGGCGTCGCTCCGGCGTGATCACCTCGCGCAGGTGCTCGCCGGCATCCGCGAAGCTGCGCTCGAGCACGGCCTGGAGGTCGCGCAGGTCGTCGGCGGTCTCGTGCATCGTGCTCGTCTCCCGATCGAGGGATGGTGCCGCGATCGACAGGTGTCCGGATTGAACGCCGACTCGTCGCGCGTGGGACACGACGGCCTCCACCACCGCTGTGTCGGAGTGCTCCTCCTGACTCGTGGAGCCGCCGCTGGGGTCAGCGCAGGACCAACGTCCGCCGGCGGGGCGTCAGGCCTGCACCATGTTGATGATGGAGACGATGGCCGGCTCGCCGGCGTCGAAATCCAGCTCCTTCATGACGGGCATCAAGCGCTCCTGGCCGAACTTGTCCATGGCCTCTCGCGACTCCCAGATCTCGTAGACGGCGAGCTTCGGGCCTTCGGTGAAACAGGAGTGGTGCAGCAACCCGACCGCCGGCCACGGACCGTTGGCCTCGACCTTCTCCCGGATGCTGTTGTAGGTGGCCTCGTCCATCGACGGGGGGCTGAGGTAGATGCCGACTGGCAAGAGCACTCCTCGGTGTCTGGCGTACGGGTGGGCGCGGGTGAACACCGCCCGAAATGGACAGTACTCCGTTCGGCCTGACCAGTTGGCGGGTCGATCGAGCCCGGCGAGGGGGACGATCTCGCGGCACCGATCGACGGATGCAGTGGAACGTGATCAGCGTGTCGGTACCGACCAGAACGCTCGTCATCGGCTGGCTGCTGAACGGAGAGTCGACCGTCGAGGGCGTCACGGCGCTCGACGCGAAAGGGTCGCGCCTCTCGTTCAGGGACCTGCGCTGAGTGGTGGGCCGTCGACGAAGTCGTCGATCAGCGGCATCGATGACGGTCCGACCCTGTCGGCGGGTCGCGTGATCACTGCGGCGACCGCCCCGAGCACGACAACGCCTCCCGCGGCTTGGAGCAACGTCACCGGCTCGTCGTGGATGGGCCATGCCACCCCGATCGCCACCACGTTCATCGCCAAGAGGTAGAGCGAGGAACGCGAAGCAGGGGTGTACTTGTGAACCCAGCTCATCAGGGTGTGGCCGACGATGCCAACCACGATTGCCACGAACGCCAGGTACAGCCAGTCCGCGCCGGCCAGCTGGCGGTAGTCGTCGAGAGTGGAGGTGGCGAGGGCGAGCGGGGTGATCGCGATGCCTGCGAAGAGGGTGACGCCGGCCATCCACTGGATCGGGTCGATGGGCGTCGTCGAGCGCACCCGGCGGTTGATCAGGTAGTAGGCGGTGAAGGTGAACATCGCGCCGAGGGCGAAAAGGAAACCGAGTCCGTCACCTCGAACGGCGCGGTTTCCGCCGAGGATCACCACTGCGACCCCGACGACGCCGATCAGCGTCCAGAACACGTGCCAACGTGTGGCCCGTTCTCCCATCCATCGACCGGCGACGAGCAGCACGACCCCTGGCTGCAGGGCTTGGATCACTGCGACGACCGCAACCGACGCGTGGTGCAGGGCGGTGAACACGAAGGCGAGGTTGATCCCGAACAGCACACCGGCGATCGCCGTGCTGCGCAAGACCTGCACCGATATCCGCCTGCCCGTTGCCAACGCCAGGCCCCACAGGATGGGTATCGAGATCCAGAACCGGACCGACACGCTGACCAAGGCGGGGGCACTGATCAGTTTGGTCACGGGAGGACCGAGCCCCCATATCACTACGACCGCCGCCATTGCGCCGCCCGTCAGCCTGGTCGAGGGAGGGACGTGGCCGCTGCTGGTTTCGTGGGGCGCGCCCCTCGCCCCAGCGGCAACCCTCACGTCGAACATGCTAACCCCGAGGCGGATCCTGCGTTCAGTGTCGCACCGCGCACATCGGTTCCGGACGTCTCGGATCCGACCGGCAGCTCGGCTCATCAAACGACGTGTCCGCAGGCGTTCAAAGCGAATCCACGGACACCTCGGCCGAGCGCTCCGTGGACGTATGCACGAGCGGCTTCGAGGGTGAGATCAGGTGGAAAGCTGGATGCCTCTGTTGCGCAGCTTCCTGGCCGTGTTGAGGTAGTTGCGCAGGGTCGTCTGAGACCAGCCGGTGCTAGCCCAGTACTTCGAGAGCTCGGCCGTGAAGAGGACGTCATCCATGGGTGCTCCAGACGGAAGGCTGACCATCAGTTGCAACCACAGGGCCCGTCCAGCGCAAAAGACCAGGTGAGAGCGGGCGACCGGGCTCGAACCGGCGTCATCAGCTTGGAAGGCTGAGGTTCTACCGCTGAACTACACCCGCAGAACGCG
Organism: Acidimicrobiales bacterium; assembly: GCA_038213195.1. GTDB lineage: Bacteria > Actinomycetota > Acidimicrobiia > Acidimicrobiales > Ilumatobacteraceae > JAODBQ01. Next base: position 15,951 of record JBBQTN010000102.1, read on the forward strand.
CTCAGGCTAGCCAGGCAGGACCCTCCGGCGAGCGCCGCGGCTCGCGACGCGGCTGCCGGCGCGACCGCCTCGCTATGGTGCCGGTGGGGTGAGCTCGAGGGGGTCACGGGTGGTGGTCGGCAACGGACGGGATGGCGCGCCGTGACGAACGGTGCGATGGATGCGGGGACCGCGGAGCCGCCGATCACGGCGCGCGCCTGGCAGACCCTGTTCATCACGTCCGTGTCGATCTTCCTGGTGGCGATGGACGTCACGATCGTCAGCGTCGCGTTGCCGGGGATCACCAAGACGTTCGACGACACGGCGCCCGCAACGCTGGCGTGGGTGTTCACGGCGTACAACATCACATTCGCCGCGCTGCTGCTGCTCGCCGGCAAGCTCGGCGACCGCTGGGGGCGCAAACGCTCGTTCCTCGGCGGCCTGGCGATCTTTGCCACTGCGTCGTTGCTCGCCGCCGTCGCGCCGACGGCGAGCGTGTTGATCGGGGCCCGCGTGCTCCAGGCGGTCGGCAGCGCGTTGATCTACCCGGCCTCGCTGGCGCTGCTGCTCCCCGAGTTCCCGCAGTCGCGGCGGTCGATGGCGATCGGCGTGTGGGGAGGCATCGCCGGACTCGGCGGCGTGGTGGCGCCGACGCTCGGCGCGCTGCTCGTGCAGTGGGCGGGCTGGCGGGCGGTGTTCTTCATCAACCTCCCGTTCGTCATCGCCGCGTTCGCCGCAGGCGTGTTCGTCCTGCGCGAGATGGTGCCCGACAACGCCCGCGACCGGTTCGACCCGGTCTCCGTCCCGCTCGGCGCGATCGCGATCGGGCTCCTCGTGCTCGGCGTCGTGCAGGGTGAGCCGTGGGGGTGGGACGACCCGCGGACGCTCGGCGCGTTCGTCGCCGCGGCAGTGCTGCTGCCGATCTTCTTCGCCCGGTCGGCCCATCACCCGCGCCCGCTGCTCGACCTCGACCTGTTCAAGGTGCGCAGCTTCTCCGTCGCCAACGTCGCCCAGGTGCTGTACACCGGATCGACCTTCGGCTGGCTGGTGTTGATGCCGTCGTTCTTCGTCAAGGTCTGGGGATGGTCGCCGCTCGCGGCCGGGTTCGGCCTCGCGCCGTCGGGGGCGATCGCCGCCGCGCTGTCGCCCGTCGCGGGCCGTGCCGCCGACCGGGTCGGACACCGCTGGCTCGTCTTCTTCGGCTGCATCCTCGGCGGACTCGGCACCCTGTGGTGGGCGACCTTCGCCCACAAGGGCGCCGACTACGTCCGCGACATCCTCCCCGGGATGATCCTCGCCGGGTTCGGCACGACCGCCGGGTTCGCCACGCTCACCGGCGCGCTGATGAGCAGGATCCCGCCGCGCTTCTACTCGGTGGCCGGCGCGGCGCGCAGCACGTTGTTCCAGTTGGGGACCGCGGTGGGCATCGCTGTCGCGGTTGCGGTGGTCGACTCGGGTGACGCAACGGCCGTGGCGCCGTACCGGATCGTGTGGCTCATCGCCACCATCTGCGCGGTCGCCGCGGCGGTGATCATGGTGGTGCTGTTCCCGCGCCAGTCGATCCAGGCCGAGTCGGCGGAGAGCGTGCGTGCGGGTCCGGCGGATCAGTCGGCTGCGGCCGACTCCGTCGCCGCGTCCTGACTCGGCCTACGGTTCGCGCCATGGAGTTCGGAGCGGTGCTGCCCCACAACGAGATCGGCGTCGACGTCGGCGCGATCAAGGCGTACCTCCAAGGCCTCGAGGGCCTCGGGGTGACCCACATGCTGCTGTACGACCACGTCCTCGGCGCCGACCGCGTCGCCCATGCCGGCTTCAGCGGGCCGTACGACAAGGACACCCAGTTCCACGAGCCGATGACGTTCCTGGCCTACGCCGCCGGCGTCACCGAGCACCTCGACCTGGTGCCGACCGTGGTCATCC
>JBBQTN010000103.1:0-17603 GCA_038213195.1 Acidimicrobiales bacterium
CGCCCGCGCACTGGACGAAGGTGTGGTCGAACAACCCCATCGAACGACTCAACCGTGAACTCAAGCGACGCACCGACGTCGTCGGGATCTTCCCCGACAAAGCCAGCGTGATCCGACTCGTCGGCGCGCTCCTCGTCGAGATCAACGACGAGATGATCGCCGCCGAACGCCGCTACATCGCCGCAGCCTCAGTCGCCGACCTCACCAACAACCCCACCGAACTAGCCTTACCAGCAGCACCCCGAACCTGACCAACAGGCCAACGGGAATCGCACGGTCCTACACCAGCAGCCGGGACGCAATCGCCCACTCCTCACGGTGGACCTGCTCGAACGTCACCCGTCTGGCGTCCAGGTGCGTACCGGCCTGACCTCGAGCGGGCTAAAGCGGCTGGCCGGGCAGCGCCGGGCCACCTCAAGAGCGGCATCGAGGTGGTCGACGTCGATCAACAGGACGCACCGCAGCTGGTCCGACGACGTCACCGCTGGTCCGTCGACGAGTTGTGGGTCACCGTGGAGCACCCGTACGGTCGTCGCGGTATCGCTGTCATCCAGCGCCAACCCGCCGATCACGATCCCCGAGGCCCGGATCGCCAGCTCGAACGCGATGTCGTCGATCTCCCAGCCCGCCCGCTCATCGACGCTCAGCGCGCCGACCAGGCCGGGGTCGCCGTAGCTGAGGAGCGCGTACCTCACCGCTGCTGTCCTTCGGGCTGCTCTTGGATCTGTCGAACCTCGATCCGGTCGAGACCTCGAACCGCCCCGGGCAACTTAGCGCCCCAGCGCAGCGCCTCGTCGATGTCGGGCACGTCGATCAGATAGAAGCCACCGAGGAACTCGGTCGCCTCGGCGAAGGGACCGTCGGTCACCACACCGTCCCGACCGATCGACTTGCCCTCCTGGGGGTACGCGAGCGCATCGCCGCCCAACATCGCGCCACTCGCAGCGAGCTCCTGGGTGAACGCCCCGTACTCCTGCCCGAGCACGGCACCCTCGGCATCCGACAATGCAGCGACCTCGGTCGGGTTGGCATAGATGAGCAGCATGAACTTGGACATGTCATCCTCCTGTTGGTTGTACTGACAGGACCACGACGAACGGCCCACGGCCAACACGACAGCTTCGCGACAAATTCCTCACAGAGCTTGCGTTCTCCATTCCGCGTCGCTGCACCGGCCGTGTACGTGGATCCGGATCCCCGGTCCTTCTCAGCCTCGATCCACCTGCGTCCGGCAGGTCGCCGCGAAAGCGCAGAAGCTGTCATGACGTCGCGAGCGAAGCTCTCGATGGCCAGCCGGTGTGAGCCCGGTCCGAGGAGACACCAGGTGGAATGCCAAGGCCCGCTGGGGCCGATCCACCCTGGAGCGAACCCCGGTCCGACATTCCCAACGAGCAACGTCGTCACCGTCCTCGGAGACCGCGAAACACAACCTGCGACGTCGCCGACTAGGAGACTGTTGAACAACGGCGCTTCCGGTGGTGAGGGCGCCGTCGTGGCGTTGGTTTGGGTTCGGGGGCCGAACCGGGCGGTGTGGGTTGGCGGCCCTGGTTGGCCGAGAGCCCGTTGGTGAGGGTCGGGGCCTGTTTCCCCGGACCGTCCTTCAGGCCAGGATCCAGCCTTGCTCGCCGTGGTCGAGGCCGAGGTTGATCAGGCGGCGCAGGTTGATGGCTGCGACGCGGCTGGCGAGTCCGTGTTGGTTGCGTTCGAGGCCGCGAAAGCGGACGCGCCGGTTGCCTCTGGTCACGAGCCACGCAATCGAGCGTTCGACCATGGGTCGGTGCTGGCGGTAGTCGTCGATGAAGTCACCGTTGGCCCAGGCGTGTCGGGCGGCGACAAGCTCGGCGTCGTGAGGGTGGATGTGCATGGTGCGCCCCTCGACCGCTGTGGTGCATCTCGATCGCAGCGGGCAGCTGGCGCAGCGCGTTCCGAACACCGCGTTGCGGGCGGCGGTGATGGTGACGGTGTGCCCGGCGGGACAGGTGACGGTGCCGGCGCTGTCGTCGACGATGAAATCGTCGCGAGTGAACTGGTCTGCGCCGAGCTTGGCGTTGCGGTGCATCGGGATGGCTTTGATCGCAGCGATGTGCCCGGCGGCATCGAGAGCTGACCGGACCGCGCCGGAGCCGTAGGCGGAGTCGGCCAGGACCTGCAGGCCGGGTTCCTCGCCCGCCAGCAGCTCGATGCCGGTTGGGCCGTCACCTGCGTTGGCTGGGGTGAGCGCGGTGGCGGTGATCAGGCCGGTGTCGGGCTCGATGGCGATGTGGGCTTTGTAGCCGTCGCGGTAGACCGAGCGGGACTTGTGCATGTGCCGCGACTCCGGGTCGACCGTGGAGATGATCCGGTCAGGGGCCACGCGTTGGGCGATGCGCCAGGTCCCGTCGTTGTCGCCGGGTTCGACGTCTTGGCCCGCGACCAGCGCCAACAGTCCAACCGCGTCGGCTTGGCCGTCGTCGAGCTCGACGACGGCGAGGGCGATCCTCGACGCTCTCGCGTCGTTCACCAAGCCCGACACCAGCGCCGCCTTAGCGTCGGGGTCATCCCACGCGCACACCGGCTTGCCCGACGCGTCGTAGTCATGAGCTGCGACCGCCACGGCGGCGGCTTCGGGGACCAGGCGACGGACCCGGCGGATCGCCGACACCAACTGGGTGACGGTGTCTTGGGTGGCGACAGCGTCGTCGAGCAGCGTCGAGTCCAAGGCCCGTCGGCGCTTGCCAGCCAGGACCCCAGTGGCGTCGATCACGGCGCGGACCGCGTCGAAGATCCGCTCCGGGCTTTCCGATGCGCGCAGTCGTGACCGCCAGTACGTGAGCACCGAGTAGTGGATCCCACCGTCATCAAGCGCCCGCCCCGCCGCGACCTTCCACATGATGTTCGTGCGCAGCGCCATCGCCGCGTCCCGGTCAGACAGACCCTCGAGCGACTGCAACACCATCACCGTCGCGACCACATCGGCTGGAACCGATGGCCGGCCCCGACCCGACGGGAACAAGTCGGCGAACAGGTCATCGGGAAACAGGTCTCGGCGGTGATCAGCCAAGAACGCGTGGACCGAGTCCTCCGGGACCAGATGGCGGCACAACGCCCCCGCGTCCAACAACTCAGCATTCGGATCGCTCAGGCCCTGCATGCCCCCATTCTTTTCGATCCCCACCAAAATCGCGAGCACCAAACTGGGATTTCTTCAACAGCGTCCTAGTGCCGGGTCAGGCGACTTCCGCATCGTCGCGTGACTCCCAGCCGGCGGGTCGGGGGCACGTCGTGTCCGACGAGACGGACGGGTTCCTAGAGTGACGCGGTGTCACAACCTGTGCGAACTGACTGGACCGCCGACCAGCGCCAGCGCATTGAGGAGCTCATCGAGGAGTACCGGATGGCCCTTCATGACTCGCTGGAGGGTCTCACCGAGGCGGAGGCGCGACGTCGGCTTGTGCCCTCGAAGACGACCCTGCTTGGACTAGTCAAGCACGCTAACTTCGTCGAGGGCGTGTGGTTCGACCAGGCCGTCACGGGCCGCTCGTACGATGAGATCCGGATACCGCGGACCGTCGACGGCTCGTTCACCCTCCGCGAGGGCGACACGATCGAGACGGTGCAATCGGAGTATCGAAAGCGCTGGGAGACGTCGAAGGCCAACCTCGCCGGCCGACGGAGCTACGAGGTCGTCGAGGGGCGGGGTTCGCATCCGATCTGGGCCCTTCAGCTCCAGGTCCTTCGCGAGCTCGTCCAACACGCCGGCCACGCGGACATCGTGCGCGAACAGATCCTCTCCAGCCGTTCGCCGGAACCGTCACGCCAGGGATCCTGACACTGAGCGCGTTCGGTGCGGCTCGCTCGGACTCTTTCCGACTGCCCTCGAGGTGCTGGGCGAGGACAGGGCAAATCGTTGCCTCACGGCACTAGCACCGTCCCTCCCGGATCCGAAACAACAACTGCGTAACACCCGTCGCAGGCGCTCGAGAGGCTCCGGGCTGCCAACAACACTCGCCGAACGGACACAACATGCCGAGAGGGGACCGCAATCGCTCAACGCCAACGCGGACCGTCGACGAGTGGAAGCCAGCAGCTGGTTAGGCCATTTCGCGGGATTGTCGACGGTGATCGAACCCGGCGTCGAGCGAACTTGCCGGGGCGGACGCGAACCGAATGACCATCCCCGTCACGACTTACGAGGTGACGCCTTTCTTTTGGCAGCGGTTGCACATGCCGACCAGGTCAAGTCGGTGGTCCTCGAGCTTGAAGCCGCGAGCGGCGGTCGCTTGGCCGAGCGTGCGGTCGAGCAGCTCCTCGGTGGGTGTCGGCAGATCGACGTCGGTGACCGTGTTGCAGTAGCGGCAGACGAGGTGATGGTGATGGTGCGCGGTGAGCTCTTCGCTGAGTTCGAACAGGGCATAGTCGTTGCCGATCATCAACCGTGTGACCAGTCCGCATTCCTCGAGGATCGCCAGGTTCCGATACAGCGAGCTCTGCGCGAGCCCTGGTTCGGCGAGCAGGATCATCGGGATCGTGGCCGGTTGGGACATCGCTGCGAGGGTGGCCAGGATCAGCTGGCGCCCCGTGGTGAAGCGGTGTCCGGCGGCGTCCATCCGGGCGATCGCGATGCGGTTGATCTCTGGCACGTTTTGAGAATACATGGGACTACCGTCCAGCGGCGAAACACCAACGGCGGACGGCTGCGAAGCGCCAACCGCCGACTCGTCGACTCGGAGGTGTGAGCACTGGCCGGTTCGGCGAGGCGCTGGCCGCTGCGTACGCATCGCACGAGCTCGCGACCATCGATGGTGACCGCGTCACGCCGCGCATCGGCGAGTGTGGAAGGGGTTGGAGGGGCGCAGACGGCGGTGGCGGCGAGCAGTGCTCGTCGGCGAGTTGCGTCATCATGAGATCTCGGGTGCCTGTGGGCCGGGTGCGTGCTCGCCGGCGCGCACTTGGGAATGACATCCACTCTTGTTCTATGCTCGCATTGGTCCGGCGTCGCCGGTCTCGGCGCAAGGGAGACGGTGATGCGTTGCAAGGTGTTGGTGGTGGTCGTGGTGTCGCTGGGGGTGTGTGCGGGCTGTGGGAGTTCGTCGAAGACGTCGACGGCGGGTGGGTCTGCAGCGAAGACGATCCAGGTTGTTGCGGCGGAGAACTTCTGGGGGAGCATCGCTGGTCAGCTTGGTGGCGTGCATGTGAAGGTGACGAACATCATCGACAACCCCGATGCTGATCCGCATGACTACGAGCCGACCGCAGCGGACGCCAGGGCGATCGCTGGGGCTGATCTGGTGATCATCAACGGGGTCGGATATGACGCGTGGGCGACGAAGCTCGCCGCGGCGAACCCGTCGAAGGCGCGTGTGGTGTTGACGGTCGGTGATCTGGTCGGGGTGAAGCCGGGTGGTAACCCGCACCGCTGGTACAACCCGGCCGATGTGCACACCGTGATCGACCAGCTGGTGAACGAGTTCAAACGTGTCGATCCGGGAGACGCCATCGCGTTCGATGCGCAGAAGGCGGCGTTCGAGTCGACAGCACTGGCCGACTACACCGGGGCGATCGCGCAGATCAAAGCCAGGTTCTCTGGCACTCCGGTCGGGGCGTCGGAGAGCATCTTCGCGATGGTCGCCCCGGCGCTCGGTCTGGACCTGCTGACACCGGCCGGTTTCCTGACGGCGATCAGTGAAGGCACCGATCCGACCGCCGCCGACAAGGCGACCATTGACGAGCAGATCGCCTCGAACCAGATCAAGGTGTACATCTACAACAGCCAGAACGCGACCCCGGACGTGCAGGCCCAAGTCGACGCTGCCAAAGCGAACGGGATCCCGGTGACGACGATCACCGAGACGATGACCCCCGCCGGGGCAACATTCGAGCAATGGCAGACCGCGCAGCTCGTCGCGCTGCGCGACGCACTGGCCACGGCGACGGGCAAATGAGCGACACGTCGACCGAGAGGCCCGACGCCCAAGTCGCGCGCAGTGACGAGGACGCGACGATCGTGTCACTGCGCGGAGCTGCGGTCGCGGTGGCCGGGCGGACGGTGTGGAGCGGCGTCGACATCGTCGTCGAACGCGGCGAGTTCGTCGCAGTGCTCGGCCCGAACGGCGTCGGGAAGTCAACGCTGATCAGAGCAATCCTCGGTCTGGTCCCACTCTCCGCCGGTTCGCTCACCGTCTTCGGCCACCAACCCGGCGAAAAGAACACGACGATCGGCTACCTGCCGCAACGGCGAAGCTTCGATCGTGGGCTGCGGATCCGCGGCACCGACATCGTCGGTCTCGGTCTCGACGGGACCCGCTGGGGAATACCGCTTCCCGGGGCGCGGCGCTGGAGCACTCGGGCGCGGGCGGCGGCGAACCGGATCGACGAGGTGATCGAACTCGTCGGTGCCGAGTCGTACGCCACCCGACCGATCGGTCAGCTCTCCGGGGGGGAACAGCAACGGCTGTTGATCGCTCAAGCCCTCGTCTCGCAACCGCAGCTGCTGCTGCTCGACGAGCCGCTCGACAGCCTCGATCTGCCCAACCAGAGCGCCGTTGCCGCGCTGATCGAACGGATCTGTCGTCGCGACGGTGTCACGGTGATGATGGTCGCCCACGACGTCAACCCGATCCTCACCTACCTCGACCGGGTGATCTACATCGCCGCCGGGGGGACTGCGAGCGGCACACCCGGTGAGGTGATCACCGCCGCAAGGTTGACCGACCTGTACCGGACCCCGATCGAAGTGCTCTCCACCTCGGACGGCCGCCTCGTCGTTGTCGGCCAGCCCGAAGCGCCCGCCCACCACACCGACCGTCATCGATGATCACGGGCGCACCACTCGGCGACGCGACGACGGACCCACAGCTGACCTGGAACCTGCTCGGCGACCTGCACCACCTGTTCGATTACCGGTTCATGGTCAACGCCTTCCAGGCGGGGACGATCGTCGCCCTGCTTGCCGGGCTCGTCGGCTGGTTCATGGTCCTGCGGCGACAGAGTTTCGCGGGACACACACTGGCCGTCGTCGGGTTTCCCGGCGCGGCGGGCGCGGTGCTGATCGGGATCAGCCCGAGCTTCGGATATTTCGGGTTCGCGATTGTCGCGGCGTTGCTGATCGCTGTGGTCGGCAGCCGCGTCGACGGTCGCTCACTCCAAGAGGAGTCGGCGGTGACCGGCACCATCGGCGCCCTCGCACTCGCCTTCGGGCTGTTGTTCGTCAGCCTCTACGGCGGGTTCCTCGGGGGCACCAGCGCGTTGCTGTTCGGCAGCTTCCTCGGCATCACCGAACACCAAGTCCTGGCACTGGCGATCGTCGCCGTGGTCGCCTTGGCCGGTCTGGCGTTGATCGCTCGTCCACTGCTGTTCAGTTCGGTCGACCCGGACATCGCCGCGGCCCGGTCCGTTCCGGTGCAGGCACTCTCCGTCGCCTTTCTGATCCTGCTCGCCGTGACCACCGCCGAAGTCAGCCAGATCACCGGCACCCTGCTGGTCTTCTCGCTCCTCGTCGCCCCCGCCGCCACCGCCCAACGAATGTCGTCGCGGCCGGCCGTGAGCGCGCCGCTCACCGTCGCCGTCGCCATCACGATCATCTGGTCGGCGCTCGCCGCCGCCTACTACTCGACCTATCCGATCGGGTTCTTCGTCTCCACCTTCGCGTTCGTCCTGTTCGTGCTGTCAACCATCTACCGGACCATCAGCGACCGCTACCAACGCACGGCGACCCGATGATCGCCGTCGGCACCGGGATCCTCGACATCCTCGACCACCCATTCATCCGCCACGCGTTCATCGCCGGGATCCCCGTCGCCGCACTGTCCGGCTTGGTCGGCTCGTTCATGGTGCTGCGCAACCAAGTCTTCACCGGCGACGCGCTGAGCCACGTCGCGTTCGCCGGAGCGCTCGGCGCCCTCGCCATCGGCGTCGACCCTCGCATCGGACTGTTCGTCACCACCATCACCGTCGCCATCATCTTGGGACTCCTCGGCAACAAAGGACGCGCCGACGATGTCGTGATCGGCACCGTGTTCGCCTGGGTGCTCGGCCTCGGCGTGCTCGCCCTGTCGATCTACACCTCCCACCACAGCACCGGTCGCAGCGGAACCGCCGGCGTCAACGCACTGTTCGGCTCGATCTACGGGATCAACGCCACACAAGCCCGCCTCACCGCCGCGATCGCCGCCGTGGTGATCGTCGTGCTCATCGTGATCGCCCGCCCCCTGATGTTCGCAACCCTCGACGAAGCCGTCGCCGCAGCACGAGGCATCCCCGTCCCACTCCTCGGAATCCTCTTCCTCGTCACCATCGGAGCAACAGCCGCAGAAGCCAGCCAGACAATCGGTTCCCTCCTCCTACTCGGCCTGCTCGCCGCACCAGCAGGCGCAGCCCGCCGCCTCACCGACCACGCCTACCTCGGACTCGCGCTCTCCAGCGCACTCGCAGTCGTCGCCATGATCACCGGGCTCGTCATCAGCTACCTCCTACCCCGAACCCCCCCAAGCTTCGCGATCCTCGCGACATCAAGCACCATCTACGCAGCCACCTACCTCGTCCGCCACCAACCAACGCCCCACCCCGCACCGCACTGACCACCAACCCACACCCTCGATGACACCGATGTCATCGACCCGACCGTGGTGGCGGGGGACTGTCACTTGCTCGTCCGCCAAGCCACCATTCGGATCTGACGTCGGCCGCGGTGTCGAGTATGCCGGTGGCCTCGTCGCAGACGCTGACGCCCCGATCGGTGGCGAGCATCTGGGCGGCGCAGCCCGGCAGGTGGCACCGCCGCGGGAAGCGAAGTCTTGTGTTTGCCCGCCTCGATCCGACACCTCGAGCGAGGACACGAACGGAGGAAGCGATGCGAGCTGACAACACCGACCGGCTACCCAGCGCCTCACCCGAACGGGGCGAGCAGACCGAGCGCCGCGCCGCCGCAGCGCTCAAAAACGATCGGCAACGGGTCATACACGGCCGCCGGCTCGCTATCGCGGCGGGTGTCTCACGATCGTGGATCTACACCCAGCCCACCAAACGGGCGATCGCCCTTCGAACGTCTTCGGTCTCCGCCCCCCGTTGAGTCTTCGCCATGTTGGAGTCGGCGTGATCATCGCGTCGAAGCCCGACCGACAAGCGGTCTGATGCGGGGGAGGTGAGCGTGGCTGCACAACATCAAGACGACGGTCGCGGGGTCCACTCCGCCAGCCGACATCTCGGTCAACGTCGGAGAGCCTCCAGCGTCAGATCGAAGCGGGCGCCCGCGCGCTGTCGCGTCGCTACTCGCCAGCAGGTCGGGTGCAGGTTGGCGGGGGTGTCGGTTGTTCAGCGTGCCCGGCCCCGAGCGCCGAGGACGGAGCGGGTAGGCGAGTGCATTCCCGGGGATCGCTTCGAATGGGGACTGGCGTTACGCGAAGCAGCCCGGGGCTTCGCCGGCTGATCGTCGACCGCTGGTCGTTGTTCCTGCGCCGCGGGTTGCGTGGGTGTGGTCCCGGGTCGGCAGTTTGCGCAGTGGCCGAGCAGGGCGGAGTGGTGGGGTTCGATGGTGAAGTCGTACATGTCGTCGATGGTGTGTGCGAGGTTGTGGAGGAGGGTGTCGGGGATGTCGATCACGGTGCCGCAGTCGTTGCACACGAGGTGCGCGTGGCCGCTTTCGCGGAGGTGGTAGAAGGCTGGTCCGTTGCCGGAGTGGACGTGTTCGACGACGCCGAGATCGCCGAGACGTTGCAGCAACCGGTAGATCGTCGAGGGGGCGATGCCCGAAGCCCGCCGTTCGATCTCGGCGTTGAGGTCCTCGGCGGTGAGATGGGCGGCGTTGTTGGTGAGGACGTCGATGAGGATCCGGGTGGGGACGGTGAGGCGTCCGCCGGACTCGCGCACTGTCTGGTAGATCCGAGCCGTGCCTTCGGTCATCCGGACGGGTGTCACGCATCGAATAGTAGCGACCGTGCGTCTGCAACGTGCCCGCCACTGCGATCCATTTGCGATTGCACCACTGTTGCGATAGGAGTGGGTGATGAAAGCTCAGCGATGGGTGCGGGTGGCAAGCGTGGGATGCGTGTTGGCGTTCGTTGCGACGTCGTGTGGGGACAGCAAGTCCGGTTCGGGCGACGACAGTGCCGCCGCGAAGGCCAAGGTCGCCAAGTTTGCCTGCCCAGCAACGGCGACGAGCGCCGGCGCGCCCGGCAAGGGGCCACTGGGCGGGGGCAAGCTGCAGGTGGTCACGACCGTCGCGCCGATCACGTCGATCATCGCCAACGTCGCCGGGGACAAGGCCGACGTGCACGGGATCATCCCCGAAGGCGAGGATTCGCACACCTACGAACCGAAGCCGAGCGTCGCCGAGCTGGTGTCGAAGGCGGACGTCGTGTTCGTCAACGGACTGAAGTTGGAGGACCCGACCAAAGACATCGCCGAGAAGAACATCCCCAAGGGCAGCGAGGTCGTCGAGGTCGGCACGTTGACGGTCAGCCCCGACGAGTACATCTACGATTTCTCGTTCCCGAAAGACGGCGGCAAACCGAACCCCCACCTGTGGACCAACCCGCCGATGGCCATGTGCTACGCGGCGATCGCCGCGTCGGCGATGGCCAAGACCGACCCTGCCAACGCCGCGTACTACACGGACAACTACACGAGGTACTCGGCCAAGGTCGACCAACTCGACCAGCTGATGATCGCAGCCACAGCGTCGATGCCCGCCGGCAACCGTGAGCTGTTGACCTACCACGACGCGTACGCCTACTTCGCCGTCCACTACGGCTGGCGGGTCATCGGCGCCATCCAGGTGTCCAGCTTCGAGGATCCCACCCCGAAGGAGGTGACTGCGCTGATCAAGCAGATCAAGACCGAGAAGGTGCCCGCGATCTTCGGTTCGGAAGTGTTCCCGAGCCCGGTGCTGGCCCAGATCGCCGCCGAGACCGGCACCAAGTACGTCGACAAGCTCCGAGACGACGACCTTCCCGGCGCACCAGGAGACGCCGACCACTCCTACCTCGGGTTGATGAAGTTCGATTTCGTGACGATGGTCTCTAACCTCGGCGGGGACGCCACGAAACTCCAAGCGTTCGACGCCTCCGATGTCGTCCACGACTCGGCGGATTACCCGCAATGACGGCTCCCGCCAAGGACCCGGTCACGCCGTCGATCACGCCGCTGATCCGCTTGGAGTCGGTGACCTGTCGCTACGGGCGGGGCCCGGCCGTCCTCGAAGATGTGTCATTGACGATCCGCGCCGGCGATTTCAGTGGTGTCGTTGGACCGTCAGGGTCGGGCAAGACCACGCTGTTGCGTGTTCTGCTCGGTCTCGCCCAGCCCGTCTCGGGAACAGTCGTCACCAGGGCCGGTGTTCGCCTCGGTTACGTCCCTCAGGTGGAGACGATCAACTGGAACTTCCCGGTGACGGTGTTCGAAACCGTGCTGATGTCCTCGCGCACCGGGCGCAGATTGCCGTGGGCCACCGCCGCTGAGACCCGGCGGGTCCTCGATGTGCTCGGCCGGTTGGGGATCGACGACCTTGCCGGACGGCACATCCGCCACCTCTCCGGCGGGCAACAACAGCGGGTGTTCATCGCCCGCGCCCTGTTCAGCTCCCCCGACCTGCTGCTGATGGACGAGCCGACCTCAGGCGTGGACGTACGCACCCGCCACGAGATTCTCCACCTCCTCGACGAGCTCAACGGCGACGGCCTGGCGATCCTGATCTCGACCCACGATCTCAACGGGATCGCCGCCCACCTGCCCCATCTGATCTGCCTGCACACCCGAGTGATGGGCGCCGGACGGCCACACGACGTGCTCACCCCGGATATCCTCGAACGCACCTACGGCGCCCCGATGGACGTCCTCGAACACGCCGGGATGCCACTCGTCGTCGACGGCCGCCACCCCGGCCACGCAGTCGGGGGCCGACCATAGATGTGGCACACACTCGTCGAACCGTTCCAGTTCGCGTTCCTGCGCCACGCCCTCGTCGTGTGCACCGTCGCCGGCGCGCTGTGCGGGCTCCTCGGCGTCTACGTCACCCTGCGCGGGATGAGCTACATCGGCCATGGGCTCTCCCACGCGATCTTCGGTGGAGCCGCGATCTGCGCCGCGATCGGGATCAACTTCTTCATCGGCGCCGGCGTGTGGGGCCTCGCCTCCGGGCTAGCCGTCAGCCGCGTCACCCGCCGACGGATCATCGGCGCCGACGCCGCGATCGGGGTGATCACCACCGCCAGCTTCGCGTTCGGGATCGCCCTCCTCGGCCTCTACACCCGAGTCAAACAAAGCATCGAAGCAACCGTGTTCGGCAGCGTCCTCGGTGTCTCAACCGGCGACATGTGGATCGTGATCATCGTCGCCGTCGTCACCGCAACGGTCATCATCACCTTCTACCGACCGTTGCTGTTCGCCACCTTCGACCCAGAAGTCGCCGACGTTTTCGGCGTCAAGACAGCTCGCATGGACGCCCTCCTGATGCTCCTGTTGAGCTTCGCCATCCTGTCCAGCATGAAGGTCCTCGGCGTCACCCTGATCGCCGCCGCGCTGGTCATCCCCCCAGTCGTGGCCCGAATGCTCACCAACTCCTTCTCCCGGATGCTGATCCTCTCAACCACCATCGGCGGCCTCGCCGGGCTGACCGGGATGTACCTCAGCTACCACCTCGACATCTCCTCAGGAGCAGCAATCGTGCTCATCAACTTCGCCCTGTTCACCCTGGTCTACGCAATCACCGGAACCACCGGCCTCCGCCGAGTCGGCGCACTCACCGAGCACCCCGCCCCAACCCCGCAAACACCACCCCCACCGATCACCCGGGGTCCCACCATCCAAACAGCAGACCCCCGACGCTAGGGCCCCCCTCGTCGTCCGTGACCGTCCCAGGCATCGTTCGTGGGTCAGGGGGACTTCCCCGAGTTGCGTTGACCGCGCTGTTGCTGCGTTGAGCTGAGCGATCTCTGTCGTCGAGCAGGTCCCACTGCACGGTTGATTCCCGACCACCAACCCCATTGTTTTGGGCCGGCGCGGAGCGCCGTTCCGTCGATGGTGGTGTAGTTGTCCACATGCTGGTTCGCGCGGGTGGAGATCTATCTCTTCTTGAAAAGAAGAGCGGTTCAGGGATCGAGCTTCGCGTGTATTGAACGGGACTGATCTCCCCTTCGATCTTGATCTTCATGGCCCTGCAAGCGGATCGATGGGGCTTGGCGACGTGTCGCGACGCGGCAAAGCTGGCCGTGAAGGCCAGCTGGGATGCGCTATCGATGGGAGCCTGGGTGGACCGTCAGGCGGGCCGTCACACGGCCTCGGTGGTGTGCGTCCACCGCCCGCCGCTCACTCGTTGCGACGCACCGTCTTCCAGGTTTCGACGAAACTGTCGTAGGCGGCCTCATACAGGCCGGGCTGGCCGCTGTACAGGTCAGCTAGCTGGCGGCGGCCATGCTCGAAGTCGGTGGTCGTCGCCAGGCGGGCGACAGCCGCACCGGCATCAGCGGCGTGGGTATGCGGACTCGGGGAGGGTCGCCGCGGTTCGTCGCTGTCCTGGTGGCTGGGAGCCGTCGTGCGGTGGGATTGCCGGCGGCGGGTCCGAGCTTGAGCGGCGACGCGGCTGCGATGTTGCTCATCGAGCATGGTACGCCACTGCTCGGGGAACTCGAAGCGGGTGACGTTGCTCATCCCAACCACCACCCCGTTGTCGATCCGATTGCGGTGCTGAACAGCCACCCAGCCGCAACGTTTGGCGATCGCAACGTGATGACAGACCGTCGACGGGGCCAAGCCAAGGTGCTCACCGATAGTTGCCTGAGCGATCCACACGTCGTTCAGCCGGCTGTCGGAGGGCCGGCTGAGGGCCAGCAGCACCGCGCCAGTGGTGCGGTGCAGCTCACCGGCGGCCACGGCGTCTTGCACACAGCGCTGCCATTGGGCTTGGGCATTGTTGGCCAGCGACCGCGGCGGATGCGGATTCCACTGCCGCTTGTACGCCGGCGGCCAAACCCCGTTGCGATTCGAGCAGCGCTGCGCGCGATCAGACCTCGCCGGAATCGACTGGTAGGCGTTGAGCGCACGGGCGCGACTGCGCGCGATGAGGGTGGCGGTGGATGCGGGTGGGTGCATCGCGAGATGACCGTGGCCCGAACAGGGAACGCGACTTCAAGGCGCGGATGGTTGCGCCGTGGTCTGCCGCCGAGGTACCATCAACACCAATTCGGTGGGGAGTTGATAGCAGCTCGCCTTGAGAAGTGCCTCCGATTGGCGTCGGGGGCTCTTCGCTTTTTCGGGGTAGTAGAGTGGCCGCCCTCCTTCCGTGCTTGGCTCGGGCCGCTGGCTACGCGGCGACCGTCGATCGATCGGCGTGGGCCAGGACGGCCTTGATCGCGGTGAGTTGGCGCTGTGCTTCCATGAGATCACCGGCGAGAGGGTCGCTCGTCTCGTCGATGACCTTGTTGATGGCGCGGCGGATCAGCTCTGTGCGGGTGATCCCCAGGTCAGCGGCGACGTCGGCAAGTGCAGCCCATTGCTCGGCGCTGATCGACATTCCCGGGAGGCGGTGCTTGGCCATGGCGGAACATGGTGCCATTTCCGTCTGTGGCGCGCGCGGATACCACGCGCGCACCAACTCGAGGCTCCTCGACGTGCTGGTCGTCGGTGGGGCCACGCCTGTTGAATGTCGCGTCGCCGGCAGCGAAGCGTCACGCCAGCCGCAGAGTCGCGCGTCGATAAGGGATGTCCACCATCGCTGGCACCTGCGGATTCCGACGTGATGCGACCCCAGACCAGGACCGGTCAGCGTTCGAGTCCGGTGTCCCTGGCGACGTGGAGGTGCCGGTCGTCGCTGTGCTGCTGCCGCGCCACGGTTGCTATCTGGACTTGCAGGGTGTGCCAGATTCGTCGTTGTTCGGGTGGGGTGGGCTGGTCCCCGAGGCCGTGACCGGCGACACCGAAACGGTCGCGGTAGACGGCTGTCTTGGCGACGATGTCGTGTTCGCGTTGGCGCTGGGCGCTGCGGTTCGACCACCGGTCGTGCCTGACGATCGATCGCGCCCATGCTGGTGGCCGGTCACCACCGACGGCGGCGGCGATGACGGCGTCCCGTCGTCGGGTCATCGCATCGTGGATGGCGGTTGCCTGGGTTGGGTCGGTGTTGTGGTCGCGTAGTTGGGCGAGTTGGTGGAGTGTGCCGGTCGGTCCGATCTGTTTGGTGAGGTGGTCCCAGGTGTGGTGTTGTCTGCTGTGTTGGGCGGGCGGTTCGGTACCGAGCGGGTCGAAGTTGTCGTTGACGTGCCAGCGGTCCCGGTAGTAGGCGACGGCGGGCAGGTGTGCGATCGGTACGAGTTGCGCCCATGCGGTTCCCGCGGCCTCGCGGGCGAGCTGGTTGGCGTGTTCGGTGCGGGAGGTGTCGACGTGGTTGAGGTAGTCGAGGAGCGTGCCGAGCCACGGGTCGCCGGCGACCCGCTCGCGCAGGGCGTCGCGGTTGGTGAGCTGTGTGGACGGCCGGATGACGGTGAGTTGATCGACGGGCAGCGGGACCAGCGCCGGGTGACCTTGTCCTGGCACGAGGTGCACGACCGCCGTCGCGTTGTCGGGGTCGAGTTCGGTGACGGTGCCGACGTTGTCACGGCCAACCACCCGAACGACGTCGCCGACGACGACATTGGCGCCGCCGCGCAGGTGGTGGGAGATGACCGTCGTCCAGTCGTCGTGGATCGAGTCGAGACGGGCGGTGCTGTCGATCAGGGCGAGTTCTTCGGTGAACAGGTCCATCGCGCTGGTCTCGCGGTGGTCGTTGCCGATCACCCGGGCGAACAGTGCCCCGGCGGATCTGGCGGCTTGACGATGGTCGGTGTCGGAGACGGTGTCGAGGATGGCGTAGCCGATGTTGATGTGGCGGCCGCGGGTCATCGCGACGTACAGCTCGTCGCGTCCGGTGCGTTCGTCGAACAGGGCCCGGCCACCGTCGAGGGTGCGACCCTGGACGCCGGCGATCGTCGCCGCGTAGGCGAGTTCGACGTGGTCGGCGACGTAACCGGGCGGCAGGAACACCCGGTCCCCGAACCGTTCACTGGTCACGGTCAACGCCCCGTTGGGATGGCGTTGCGTGACGTGCCAGACGGCCCGGTTGACGACCTCATGGTCGTGTTCGGTGCGTAGCCGCTGGTTGTTCAACCGGGTCACGATCCGGTCGCCGACACCGGCCCGGGTGCCGTCACGCAGCCGCACACCTGACGGTTCGACGAGACCGGCGGCGACACGCAACGCCCGGGCCGTGCCGGACAGCTCGGCGACGGTGTGGTTGTCGCGGGCGATCATCACCGTGTTCCGCCCGGCGGACTGGTCGTCGCACCAGTCGGCGACGATCCCCGCGACCATCTCGTCGCGGCTGCCACCGCGCAGCCGGTCGTGGTCCTCGTAGACGGCGGTCACCCCGGCGTCACCGACCCTGAGCCCGATGCTCGCCGGGCCTTCCCACCCGGCTGTGAAACGGCGCACGTCGCTCAACCACACCGTGTTCGCACTGGTCGCGAGGCGGCGGATGATTCCCCCGGCCGACGGTGATTGCAGCTGACGGTCGTCGCCGACGAACACCGTCTTGCACCCAGCCGCGTGGGCCCGCTCAGCAACCCAGGCCAGGTCCAATGTGCCGGCCATCGCCGCCTCGTCGACGATCACGATCCCACCACGGGGGAACACTGCGTCGTCACCGCGGACCCTGGCCCGGGCGATGTTCACGGTCCGACAACCGGCCTCGGCTGCGAGGACGTCCGCGGCGTTCTGCGACAAGGCCAGCCCGAACACGTTCCGACCGTGCAGCCGGGCCAGGTCGACGACGGCTCGTTGGGTGTGGGTCTTGCCGGTCCCGGCCGGCCCGATCAGCACCGTGACCCGCTCCTGACCGCACAGGATCTGCTCGACCGCGGCGGCCTGGTCGACCCCCAGATCGAGGCGCGCCAGCTGCGCTTTGACCAGCGCCCGCGACAGCACCGGGGCGTCAACAATGTCGGCGGTCTCGACGAGGTAGGCCTCGGCGCCGGTCACCGCCACGGTCGAGAACCGTTCGCGTTGCGGATCGCGGTACACGCTGTCACCGTTGCCCCGGCGCAACGGCGCCTGATCACCGATCTCGGCGACCGACAACGACACCACCCGCTCGTCGCGCACGGTCGCCTCGGCGAGGTCGCGCAACTCGCCGGGTGTCAGCGCCTGCCCCGACGCTGTGGCCAACCCTGCGGTCAGCTGCGAGTACGACCAGTTCGCCCGCTGCGCCTCCAGTGCGTCGAGGGCTCGGCTGATCGTCGCCTCAAGGTCAACGACTGGGCGTTCGGCGACTCTGGACTCGGCCACGGTCGCCCATTCGACACCGACCGCTGCGGCTTCGCCGGTCCAGCGTTGATGCAGCCCGATGTGACCGTCGCGGACCTTGTCCTGACGGGTTTCCAACGTCACCGACCGCAACAACTCAGATCGTTCCTTCGTCGTTGCCGCTCGGCCGAGCTGTCCGGTTCGCTGGTCGTACATGTCGAGGATCTGCGCCCGCCTCGACGACCACCGCTGGATCAGCTGTTCAGGGACCGTAGCGACCTCGCGGACGTCGCCGCGCACCTCGAAGCCCACCCCCAACCGGGCGGTGAGCTCATGTTCGAGGGTGGCCATGTACACCG
>JBBQTN010000104.1:0-17361 GCA_038213195.1 Acidimicrobiales bacterium
CTGCGGATCGGCCTCGACCGGCTGCGCGCCGGCGCCGGCGCGGTGGTCGGGCTCGCCACCGACGGCGGGTTCTGGGCGGTCGGGGTGCGCCGCCCGGTCCCAGGTCTGTTCGCCGCCGTTCCGATGAGTCGCGCCGACACCGGCCGGCGGCTGCTGGCCGAGCTGCACGCCCGGTGCATCGAGTGCGCGGCGTTGCCCGTCCTCACCGACGTCGACGACTTCGCGACGGCTGTCGAGGTCGCCGAGACGATCCCGACGACCCGGACCGCGGTTGCGGTGGCGCGCATCGCAAGATTGCTCGCCCCCGCTGCCGAGGTGCTGCCGTGAACTGCGCCGAGGCGGGCGCGCTGCGCGGCCGGATCCACGCCGACGGCGGGTTCACCGTGGACGTCCGCAGCGGCCAGTCCGTGCAATGCGGGATCTCCGTGTGCACCCGCCCGGCCAGCTCCCTAGTGTTCCAGTTGGCGGACTGGGACGATGATGGCGTCGCGGCATGGTTCACGGGCAGCGTTCGCCTGCTGCCGGCGACGCGCTACCTGGGCGGCTGGCTGGACCACCGCACCGGGCAGGTGTGGCTCGACCTGGTCAGCGTCGTCGCCCCGGCGTTCCGCCACGCTGCGTTCGCACTGGCGCGCACGCTGCGCCAGCACGGTGTGTTCGACCTCGAACGGATGGAGCTCGTCGATCTCAGGGCCGGCCTCCGGTACGACGCGGCGAGTGACAGCCACAGCATCCGCCAGCACTACTCCCCGTCGGTCGCCGCGTGAACCGCTCGACCGTCAAGCTCCCCGCACCGGTCGTGGCGATCGGCGCCAGGGTCGCGGCGTGGCGCGAGGAACGGCTGGCCGATCCCCGGCACAGCCAGCGCGTCGCCGCGCTGCTCGGTATCAGCCTCGGCGTGTCGTTCACCGTCTGCTTCCTGACCGGTCTGCTGTCGCACGCGATCCAGCACCCGCCGTCATGGTTCCACTGGTGGCCGCGCCCGGCGGGCAGCTTCCGGATCACCCAGGGGCTGCACGTCGCAACGGGGATCGCCGCCGTGCCGCTGCTCTTCGCCAAGTTGTGGGCCGTGTTCCCGCGGCTGTTCACGTGGCCGCCGGCGCGCGACGTGCTCCACGCGCTGGAGCGCCTCAGCCTGCTGCCGCTCGTCGGCGGCGCGCTGTTCATGCTCGTCACAGGCATCGCCAACATCGAACTGTGGTACCCGTGGCTGTTCTTCTTCCCCGCAGGGCACTACGCCGTGTCGTACGTCGTGATGGGCGCGCTGATCGTGCACATCGGGGCGAAGGCTGCGATCACCCGCCAGGCCCTGCGCCGTCCGGTTGCCGAACCGGTCGCCGTCTCCACAGGACGGCGACGGTTCATCGGCTTCGTCGGCGCGTCCTCGGCCCTCCTCGTCGGCGCGACGATCGGCCAGACGGTGTCCCCCCTGCGTGGCCTTGCGCTGCTCGCCCCGCGCCACCCCGACCTCGGCACCCAGGGCTTCCCGGTGAACAAGACCGCGATCGAAGCGGGCGTCACCACCGTCGCCAGGAAGGCCGACTACGCGGTCGCGGTGCGCCGCGGCGGCAACGTCGTGCGCAGCTTCACCATCGGCGAGCTTGCGGCGATGCCGCAGCACAGCGCCGAGCTGCCGATCGCCTGTGTCGAAGGGTGGAGCGCGTCGAAGCGGTGGACGGGGGTACCGGTGCGCGACGTGCTCCGGGCGGCCGGGATCACCGACGCGTCCGAGGTCACCGTCGGTTCGATGCAGGGCGGCGGTCGCTATCGGGCCTCGCTGCTCGACCACGCCCAGTTGAACGACCGCGACACGTTGCTGGCGATGGTCGTCGAGGGGCAGCCGTTGGCGCTCGACCACGGCTTCCCGATCCGGTTGATCGGTCCGGGCCGACCCGGCGTGCTGCAGACCAAGTGGGTCGGGACGCTGGACGTGCGATGAACGAGCCGCTGAACCCTGACGCCGAGGCCGACGTGCGCGGCGAGGCCGCGACGGAAGCAGCCGCAGCCGTGCCGGCGCGCCCGGCGGTCACCGCGCCGGCGCACCCGGCGGGCACGGCGACGGCCGCGACCGGCCCGGCCGCAGCGCACGACGCGTCGCCGCGCAGCCGGTGGTTCATCCCTGCCTTCATCGTCGGCTGGCTGGTGATCTGGTACGGCGCGACTCGCGCTCTCGGCAACGCACGCGACTCGCACCCGTTCGCGCTCGTCGTGCACGTCGTCACCTTCGACCTCGTCCACGATCTGGTGCTCGCGCCGGTCGTGCTGTTGGTCGGGTGGGCGCTGGGACGGATGGTCCCGCCGATCGCCCGCGGCCCGGTGCGCGCCGCGGCCGCGATCTCGGCGATCGTCGTCGTGTTCGCGTACCCGTTGTGGCGGCGCTGGGGCCACCGCCCGACGAACTCGTCGACGCTGCCGCTCCCCTACGCACGCAACATCGTCCTCGTCCTCGCGCTCGTGTGGCTCGCCGCGGCCGCCGTCGTCGTGACGCGCGCCCGCCACCATCGCAACGCGCCGCCTCAGCCCGCCGAGCCTTCACCTTCGTCATCGCCGGCACCGTCGTCGCCGGCATAGTCCTCGAACGCCCGCTGCAGCGCGTCGAGCAGATCGTCGGGCACCTCGGTGCCTGCGGGCAACTGCCCCGTCACGTCGATCGTGCGCCGCATCTGGGCGAGGTACTCGGTGCAATGCGGACACCCGGCGAGGTGCCGGTCGATCGCCTTGACCAGGCTGCGCGGCAGCACGCCCTCGAGGTAGTCGGTGATCAGCTCGGTCCACTCCTGGCAGATGACCGCGCGGCGGTGGAACAGCTTCATGCTCGCCGCCCCAGTCGCGCCTCGAGCTCGGTGCGCACGACCGAACGACCGCGGTGCAGCAGGACCCGCTGGTTGCCTTCCGTGATGCCGAGGAAGTCGCACACGTCAGCGGATGACCAGTCCTCGACGTCCCTCAGCATCACCACCCACCTCTGTTGTTCCGGCAACTGCTGCACTGTGTGGAGCACGAGCTCGAACGTTTCAGCGGACTCGACCACGGCCTCCGGGAGGTCGCTCCAGCGCGCGGGTGGGTCGGACCACGCGCCGTGGCCCGGGGGCCCGGTGAACCGGTCGGGGTCCACCGCCGGCGCGCCGGGGCCGCCGCCTTCGAGGGACGAGAACGGGACGGTGCGTCGCTCCTTGACGCCACGGGTGCGGGCGATGTTGAGCACGATGCGGCTGATCCACGTCGCCAGCGACGATCGCTGCTCGAACCGGTCGATGCCCTTGATCACCGCGATCCACGTCTCCTG
The DNA here is from genome assembly GCA_038213195.1 of Acidimicrobiales bacterium. Classification (GTDB taxonomy): domain Bacteria; phylum Actinomycetota; class Acidimicrobiia; order Acidimicrobiales; family Ilumatobacteraceae; genus JAODBQ01. The sequence goes on from JBBQTN010000104.1 coordinate 3,287, forward strand.
CACCACCTCCTCGGCCACGCCGGTGCCCGGCAGGCACGTGTCGGCGAGGCGGATCAGGCGGGCCTGGTGCGTCGCCACGAGCTCGCGGAAGGCCGCAGCATCCCTGTCGCGTAGGCGGGCGACCATGACGTCGTCGCCCGTCGCGCCGGCCACACCGGTCACCCCGGCACCACCGGGTCGCGCAGGCGGGCGTGGGCGAACTCCTCCATCCCGGCGGTGAACGACACGGGTGCGGCGCGGCCGGCGAGCGACTGCAGCCGGCTCGAATCGGCGACCACGTGGCGCACGTCGCCGAGCCGGTACGCGCCTGTCACCCTCGGCCATCGCACGTCGCCTGGCACCGCTCCGACGGCCGCCGCCAACGCCTCGGCCATCTCCCCGACCGTGCGGGCGCAGCCACTGCCGACGTTGACCGCGCCGGTGACGGGCTCGTCGCCAGCGAGCGCGACCACGTTCGCATCGGCGACGTCGGCGACGTGGACGAAGTCGCGTCGCTGCCGGCCGTCCTCGTTGACCATCGGCGCGTGCCCGGCTTCCAGCGCGCTGCGGAAGATGCTGGCGACACCCGCGTAGGGGGTGTCGCGGGGCATCCGCGGGCCGAACACGTTGTGGTAGCGCAGCCAGCAGGCGTCGACGCGATGGTCCCGGCTGAACGCGGCGAGCAGGTGCTCCTGGTGGAGCTTGGTCGCGGCGTAGACGTTGCGCGGATCGGTCGGCGCATCCTCCGGCACCGGCTCGCCGGTCAGCGCCGCGCCGCACAGCGGGCACGGCGGCTCGAAGCGACCCGCGTCGAGATCGACGGCGCGTCGCGCCGCGGGGCGGACGATGCCGTGCTCGGCGCAGCGGTAGCGGCCCTCGCCGTAGACGACCATCGAGGATGCCAGCACGACCCGTCCTTCGAACCGCCGGTCGTGCAACGCGCTCAGCCCGACCACCCAACCGACGTCGTTGTCGGCGACGTAGCTGCGAGCGTCGCCGAAGTCGACGCCGAGGCCGACCCGTCCCGCCTGGTGGCTCACCGCGGTGACCCCGGCCAGCGCCTCGTCCCACGCACCTGCGTCGCGCACGTCGCCCCACACGTACCGCGCGTCCGCGTTGAGGTACTCCGGCCGCCCGGGATGGGCCGCCGGCGAGAGGTTGTCGAGCACGACCACGTCGATGCCACGGGCCACGAGTCGGTCGACGATGAACGAGCCGACGAACCCTGCACCGCCGGTGACGAGGATCCGTCCGTCCGCCTCGCCCACGGCCGCCACTCTGCCACACGCCTCCGCGTCACGAGCCCGGGGCCCACGACTACCACTTCGACACCAACGCGGCTTGCAGCACGATCGCAGTAGCGGCCTGCGCGGCGAGCCAGCAGCGCGTCCGCCGCTCGCTGGTGCCGAGGAGGCCCGCCGCCACGGCGATCCACGGCATGTACAGCAGCCAGATCCGCTCTGTCTCGCCCTTCGACAGGCCGGACAGGTCGGCGGCGAGGGCGCAGGCCAGGCCGCCTGCCGCGATGGCGGCCAGCCGCGACCGGTTGAGCCGAGTCAGGCCGGCGAGGACAGCTGGCCCGAGCGCGACTGCGAGCACGGCGAGGTTGGCCCACACGAAGTACGAACCCGGCCGGTACTGGGCGCTACCGAGCTTGTAGAAGCGCCGCGTCGCCGTCAGCCCGTCGAGCCACCAGAAGTGCAGCGCTGCGAACGCGGCGAGCACGACGGCCACCCCGAGCAGCGCCGGCGGGACCCACCGCACCCGTTTCGAGAGCAACGTCAACACCAGCACGAGCGGGAGGAGGGTCGGCGCGCCGAAGGTGAGCATGCACGTCACCGCGAGGACGAGCCCGCCGGCGAAGGCCGCGACGAGGCGGACGCGGCGCCGGCCGGCGTGCATCCCGACGACGAGCAGCGCAACGCCGGCCGCGGCAACGCCGGCGAAGAACGCGTCTGCCGACGTGCCCTGCCACACCGCGTATGGGGCGAGCGCGAGGAATGGCAGCATCCTGACCATCGCCTGCGGGCCCGCCAGCCGGTGCACGCAGAACGCGACCGCCACGACGGCCATCGCGATGCCGAGGTAGGACAGCGCCGCCGACGCCCACGCGCTGCCCAGCCCGACGTCGCGCATCACGATCAGCAGCAGCGAGAAGCCGGGCGGGTGCCCGCGCACGTGGACGCTGTACGACGCCTGGTCGGCGAGGTACGTCCGCACGTAGGTCAACGGTGAGGGCGCGTGACGCGCGCCGGCCCAGTACTCGGTCGGGTCGATCACCGGCTTGATCACCGCGTGCCAGCCGTCCGACGCGGCCAGCGCCCACGCGAACACCGCGGCCACGGTCGCTGTGGCGATCACGCTGACCCGCGCCGAGGTGCGCCGGGCGAGGCGTGGCAGGGCGACGACCGCGGCCGCGGCGATCGTGATCGCCGGGACGAGCCGCCAAGACCAGCGCCAGTCCCACGAGCCCACGATCGGACCCGCACCGATCTTGAACCGCGGCTGGGCGCGCTGCAGCCGCCATCCCTCGCGGAACGCCTGCACCTCGAGGATCGCGAGCGCAACGACGGCGACCACGACGAGCGCGACCCGGACGCGTGTTCGCACCCGCCCGCGGACCATCGCTGGCAACGTAGTGGGTCACCCGTGCGGCGCTGTGGACATCTCCGGCGGCGCCCGGCCGCACCGGCGCCGGGGCGTCGCGCTAGAACGATGTGATGACCGAACAGCCAGATGCCGGTGAGGTCCGCGCCGAGGTCGCCGCCTGGCTGGCGACCAACTGGCGCAAGGACATCCCGCCCAAGGAGTGGCTGGCGACGGTCGTCGACGCGCGCTGGGCCGTGCCGACCTGGCCGGCGCAGTGGTACGGGCGCGACTGGCCGGCCGCCCTCGGCGTCGTCGTCGCCGAGGAGTTCGGCAAGGTCGCCGCGCCCGGCACCCGCCAGGACGTCGTCAACCTGTGGGCCAACACGATGCTCGCGTTCGGTGGCGAGGAGCTGAAGCGCCAGTTCATCCGCCGCCTGCTCACCGACGACGTGACGATGTGCCTGCTGTACAGCGAGCCGGGGGCGGGCTCCGACCTCGCCGGTCTGCAGACCCGCGCCGACCGCGACGGCGACGAGTGGGTGGTCAACGGCCAGAAGGTGTGGACCTCGCAGGCGCATCGTGCCGACTTCGGGATGCTCATCGCGCGCACCAACTGGGATGTGTCCAAGCATCGTGGGATCACGTTCTTCTGGTTCCCGATGCGCCAGCCGGGCGTGGAGGTCCGCCCGATCCGCCAGATCACCAACGAGGCGCACTTCAACGAGGTGTTCATCACGGACGCGCGCGTCCCGGACGCGAACAGGCTCGGCGACCTCAACGACGGCTGGCGGGTGTTGCAGACCGCGCTCGCCTACGAGCGGTCGGTGATGGGCGAGGCCGCGCGCGGACCGAAGAAGACCGAGGCCGCCGAGGAGCGAGGCGGCACGATGGGCCACGTCGACCTCGTCGACCTCGCCAAGGCCTACGGGCGTGAGCACGACCCGGTCGTGCGCCAGGGAATCGCCCGCATCCACATCCTGCGCACGGTCAACGCGTGGAACGCGCGGCGCGCCAAGGCGCAGTTGGAGCAGGGCAACTCCTCGCCGATCCTGTCGCTCGGCAAGCTGGCGATGTCGCGGATCCTCCACTCGGACGCCGCCGTGCAGGCGCAGATCATCCGGACCGAGGCGATGCTCTCGGGCAGCGACACCCCCCGCGCCGAGGCAGCCAACTTCCTCGCGCTGAACGCGTTCTTCACCTCGATCGGCGGCGGCACCGACCAGATCCAGCGCAACATCATCGCCGAGCGGGTGCTCGGTCTGCCCCGGGAACCCGAGCCGGACAAGGACCTGCCGTTCAAGGACGTCCGCAAGGCAACGGTCGCCCGGTGACGCGGCAAGACTCGGCAGTAGGGTCGCCGCCATGACCTTCGATCCGATGCTCGACGAGCTGCCGATCACCGACGAGGAGCTCGAGGCGCTGGCCCTCGCCGCCGATCCCGACGCTCCCATCGACGCCGACGCCGTGCCGTTCGACCCATCCGCCAACAGCGGCGAGCTGCTGCCGTCGTGGTACATGCCGATGCCGCACCGCTCGCGGCGTAGCCGGCGCACCACGGTCGGCGTGACGCTCGTGGTGCTGGCGATCCTCGTCGTCAACGCGGTCGGCCTGTGCGTGACGTACGGCCACCTGCAGATCCCGCTCTGACGCCGTGCCGGCCGTGAGTTTCGACTACGCCGAGCGGTACCCGAGCCTCTCGTTCGACAGGCCCGCCGACGGCGTGCTGCGGGTCACCCTCGATGGTCCCGGCCTGAACGCCGTCTCGCCCGCTGCTCACGGCGAGCTGGCCGACGTGTGGCTCGCCGTCGACCGCGACCCCGATGTGCGCGTGGCGATGATCCGCGGCGCCGGCAAGGGCTTCTCTGCGGGCGGCAGCTTCGAGCTGATCGACGGGATCATCCACGACGACGCAACCCGGATGCGCGCCCTGCGCGAGGCGCGCGACCTCGTCCACAACGTGATCAACTGCGCCAAGCCGATCGTCTCGGCGATCCACGGACCGGCCGTCGGCGCCGGTCTCGTCGTCGGCCTGCTCGCCGATGTGTCGGTGGTGGCACGCACAGCGCGGATCATCGACGGGCACACCCGGCTCGGCGTCGCCGCCGGCGATCACGCTGCGATCTGCTGGCCGCTGCTCGTCGGGATGGCCAAGGCGAAGTACTACTTGCTCACCTGCGACACGTTGACCGGTGAGGAGGCCGAGCGAATCGGGCTCGTCTCGCTGTGCGTCGACGACGACCAGGTCCAGACCCGGGCGCTGGAGGTCGCTGTGCAGCTCGCCGGGATGGCACAGGCTGCGCTGCAGTTCACGAAGCAGACGTTGAACCACTGGTACCGCGATGCCGGCCCGGCGTTCGACGCCTCCTTGGCGTACGAGTTCCTCGGCTTCGGCGGGCCCGACGCCCGCGAGGGCCTCGCCTCGCACCGCGAGAAGCGCCCTCCCCTGTTCAACACACGCCCCGCGGACTGAGGGGCAGCACGGTCCCGGGAGGGGCGGGGCGGGGTGGGTTCACCCGGTTGCGGGATGATGGGCGTGTCTGAGACGAGCCGCGTGGAGGGCAACGGTTGCGGCGGGCGGCTCATCGCTCTGAGTGCCGGCGCCCCTGACGCATCTGCGAGGGGGCGCCGCCGCGCTCGATGACGGTGGTGACGACGCGCACCATCGACGGGCGGCGCGGGGTGGAGCTGAACCCGAACTGCACGGCCGGCTCGACGTCGCGCAGCTCACCGAGGGCGTCGCCGTTCCAGGAGGCGTCGACCGCCGTCACGCGGTGGCGGTCCGTTGCGGCGTAGTACTCGCGGCCGCCTGCTGTCGTGCCGCGGGTGCGGACGCCGCGCAACAGCACCCGCGCCAGCGGATCGATCACCGTCGCCCACGCCGCGCTCGTGGCGATGCGCTTCGGCACGGCGCGCAGGCACCACCCGAGCACGTCGCGCCCGCCGATCCGCACCTGCGCACGCAGCGGACCGCCTGTGAAGTCCAGTCCGCCTGACGTCCGCTGCGCGACCACCGTGTCGACGTGCACCTCGTCGAACGCGTACAGCGCGGTGACGAGGTCGGCCACCTGCTGGCGTGGTGCGATCAGCACCCGCCGGCCGTCGGCGAGCTCGACCATCGCATCGGCGAACGGACCGTACGGCGTCGACGTCCAGCGCCCGACGACCACTCGGCATCCCGACGCGGTGCCGAACCCGCAGATCTCGCCGTCGAACCGCAAACGGGACCGGATCATGCGTGAGATGGTAAGCACCAGTCCCGACCGCAAGCACGCGGCGAGGGAAGCGCCAGCGACGAGCCGCAGTCGGGAGCGGCGAAAGCGAGCCCAGCGAGCGGACGCCAGTCCCGACCGCAAGCACCGCGTGGCAAGCTGCTGCATGCGCCGAACCGTTTCCAGCCAGCTCGGCGTCGACATCAGCGTGCCGGCCGATGTCGCGCTCGCCGTCGCCGTGGCGGCCGGCACCGAGACGGTCGAGGAGTCGCTGCGGGCCACCCTCAACGGTGATCCGTTGTCCGTGCGTGAGGTCCTCGACGACCAGGGCAGCCGCCTGCACTGCATCGACGGCATCGGCATCGGCCACCTCTCGGTCGACTACCACGCCGTCGTCGCCCGTCGCAGCGACCCGGTCGCGGTCAGCGAGATCGACCCGATCCGCTATCTGCGCCCGAGCCGCTACTGCGAATCCGATCGGCTCGCGCCGACGGCGCGCAACGAGTTCGGCGGCCTGCGCGGCGCAGCACTGCTCGATGCGGTCTCGAGCTGGGTGGGGCGGCACCTCGCGTACGTCGCCGGGTCGAGCAGGCCGACCGACGGCGCGGTGGCGACGCTCCTCGCCCGGCAGGGTGTGTGCCGCGACTTCGCCCACCTCGTGGTCGCGCTGCTGCGCGCCTGCGACGTTCCGGCGCGGGTCGTGTCCGTGTACGCGCCCGGCCTGTCGCCGATGGACTTCCATGCTGTCGCGGAGGTGCTCATCGACGGCCAATGGCTCGTCGTCGACGCCACCTGCCTGGCGCCGCGTACCGCAATGGTCCGCATCGCGACAGGGCGTGACGCCGCCGACTCGGCGTTCCTCACCGTCACGAACGGGTCAGCGAACCTGACGACGATCTGGGTCTCGGCCATCTGCAACGACGACCTCCCCTTCGACGACCTCACCCAGCCGGTGTGCCTCGGCTGAGGCTGGCAGCGTTCCCGATTGCCCCGGACGCCGTACCGCCCACCTGACATGCCGACGCTGGTACGGGATCTGCTCAGAAATGATCAGATCCCGTACGCGCGTCGACGGATGGGGCGGCGAGTCGGCGCGCCGCCGGGGAAGTTCCCGGTCGTGCGGTGAGGCGTTGGTCTTCTGCGCTTTCTACGCCGCACTGTCGAATCGGCCGGGGCGCGTTCGTAGTAGGTGTGAAGGGTCGGCAACGTGCCGGACCCACCACCACAAGGAGCATTCGATGACGCAGTACCTCTTGTCCGTGCACAGCAGCGACGAGGACGTGGCGGCAGTTCCCGCCGAAGAGATGCACGGCATTCGCGCAGGTCGACGCGTTCAACGCCGAGTTGACGGAATCCGGTGCCTGGGTGTTCGCCGGCGGCCTGCAGCCATCGAGCACGGCCACCGTGGTAGAGGTCGACCGCGGCGAGACGATCATCACCGACGGCCCGTTCGCAGAGACCAAGGAGCAGCTCGGCGGGTTCTGGATCATCGAGGCGGCAGATCTCGACGTCGCCCTCGAGTGGGCTCGGAAGGGCTCGGCCGCGTGCATGGCCCCGGTCGAGGTCCGCCCGTTCCAGGACCTGCCGGAAAGCTGAGCCCGTGCCGTTCGACGCCTCCGAGCTCGAGCGCACCTTCCGTCTGGAGACGGGCCGTGTGGTCGCCACCCTGGCCCGCCTGTTCGGCAGCATCGACGTTGCCGAGGAGGCGGTCCAGGAGGCGTTCGTGGTCGCCACAGAGAAGTGGCCGGCAACGGGCGTGCCGCCGAACCCCGGTGCGTGGATCACGGTGACGGCTCGGAACCGCGCCCTCGACCGGCTTCGACGAGAGGCCTCACGCCATGACCGCCACGCCCAGGCCGCGCTCCTCCACGAGCGCGATGAACATGCGGTGGAGGTGGGTCCCGTGCGCGACGACCGTCTCCGCCTGATCTTCACGTGCTGCCACCCGGCGCTCTCCCGGGCCACGCAGGTCGCGCTCACGCTGCGTCTGCTCGGCGGCCTCGAGACCGAGGAGATCGCGCGTGCGTTCCTCGTCCCGGAGACGACGATCGCCCAGCGGCTCGTCCGCGCCAAGCGCAAGATCCGCGACGCCAAGATCCCCTACCGCGTGCCTGCCGACGCCGACCTCCCCTCGCGCCTCGACGCCGTGCTCGCCGTCGTCTACCTCGTGTTCAACGAGGGCTACACCGCGACCGCCGGCGACGATCTGGTTCGCGCGGACCTGTGCATCGAAGCGATCCGCCTGGCCCGCCAGCTTGCCGAGCTGATGCCCGACGAGGCGGAGGTGGCCGGTTTGCTGGCACTGCTCCTGCTGACCGAGTCGCGCCGCCCGGCGCGCACCGCCGACGACGGATCGATCGTGCTCCTCGCCGACCAGGACCGCAGCCGCTGGGATCGTCCGCTGATCGGGGAGGGCCAGCGACTCGTCAGGCCTGCCTGCGTCGGAACTCACCGGGTCCCTACCAGATCCAAGCCGCGATCGCGGCCGTGCACAGCGACGCCGCACACGCCACGGCGACGGATTGGGGACAGATCCTCCAGCTCTACGACCAGCTCGTCGCCCGCGTCCCCACGGCGGTGGTCGCGCTGAACCGCGCCGTCGCGCTCGCCGAGGTCGACGGACCCGATCTCGCCCTCGCCACCGTCGAGGCGCTCGACCTCGACCAGTACCACCTGTACCACGCGAACCGCGCCGATCTGCTGGTGCGCCTCGGCCGGTCGGACGACGCCGCTGACGCGTACGCTCGCGCCCTCACCCTCGCCACGAACACCACGGAGCGCGACTTCCTCGCTGCGCGCCTGCGCGCCACCCGCGTCTGACTGCGCCCGGCGCGGGCTCAGATCCCACTCACCGATTGGCAACCGCGCATCGCGCCTCGGCACACTTCACCAGGACGGACCGGGGAACGGCCCGCAGAGCGTGGGGGTACGCGGTGGTGGACTTCAGGGAGATCGGCAAGAAGCTGAGCAACTGGGGCAGGTGGGGCGACGATGACGAGCGCGGCACGGTCAACCTGATCACACCGGAACGCGTCGCGGCGGCAGCGCGGCTGGTCAAGCGCGGCGCGATCTTCGACCTCGGGATCCCGTTCGACGGCAACGGCCCGCAGCCGGGGGGCGGCCGGATCAACCCCGTCCGGTTGATGTCCGAGACCGGCGAGCAGCAGGAGTTCCCAGGGGCGTTCCACTACGCCGACGACTTCGTGTTCATGCCCTTGCAGGCCGCGTCGCAGTGGGACGGTCTCGCCCACGTGTTCTACGACGACAAGATGTACAACGGCTTCCCCTCCAGCGACGTCGGCCCGCACGGGGCGATGCACTGCTCGATCGACAAGATGGCCAAGGGCATCGTCGGGCGCGGCGTGCTGCTCGACATCGCCCGGCTGAAAGGCGTCGAGTGGATGCAGGCCGGCGAGGTGATCACGCCGGCGGACCTCGATGCCGCGGCCGCCGCGCAGGGCGTCTCCGTCGGCGCCGGCGACGTCCTCTTCTTCCGTACCGGTTGGCGGACGAAGTTCAAGGCCGAGGGCAACGCGACCGAGTTCATGGCCGGCGAGCCGGGCCTCGGCCTCGCCTGCGCCGAGTGGCTGCATGATCACGACGTCGCCGTGATCGCTTCCGACAACTGGGCTGTGGAGGTCCTGCCGGGCGAGAACCCGGCCGAGCTGCTCGACGTGCACATGGTGCTGATCCGCGACATGGGGATGACGCTCGGCGAGATCCTCGACCTCGATGAGCTCGCCGAGGACTGCGTCGCCGACGGAGTGTGGGAGTTCCTGGTCACCGCCCCGCCGATCAAGTTCACCCGCGCCGTCGGCTCCCCGATCAACCCGCTCGCCATCAAGTAAATAAGGGGTGCCGAGCGCAGCGAGCGGACGCCAGTCCCGAGCTCACGAGAAACGGTCGCGCAGCTCGCGTTTGATGATCTTGCCGCTGACTGTCTTGGGCATCTCGTCGATGAACACGACCGATTTGGGCTTCTTGTAGCCGGCGAGGTTGTCGCGCGACACGGCGATGATCTCGGCCTCGGTGGCGGTCATCCCCGGGCGCAGCACGATGACGGCAGTGACCTTCTCGCCCCACATCTCGTCCGGGATCCCCACCACGGCGGCCTCGGACACCGCTGGATGCTGGTAGAGCACCTCTTCGACCTCGCGGCTGTAGACGTTCTCGCCGCCGGTGATGATCATGTCCTTCATCCGGTCGACGATGTAGAAGAAGCCTTCCTCGTCGCGCCGCGCCATGTCGCCGGTGTGGAACCAGCCGCGTTCGAACGCCTTGGCGGTGCCCTCCTCGTTGCGGAAGTAGCCCTTCAGCACCTGCTCGCCCTTGATCACGATCTCGCCGACGACGCCCGGCGGGCACTCGTTCATCTGCTCGTCGACGACCATCACGTCGGCCAGGCACATCGGCGTCCCGCAGGAGGCGAGCAGGTGCTCGGCCCCGTTCACGGCCCGCTCGTGGTCCGCCTTCGGGAAGGTCAGCACGTTGCCGCCGAGCTCGGTCATCCCGAAGCCGGAGTAGACGATCGGGCCGAAGCGCTTGATGCCGGCGCGCAGCACCTCGACCGGCATCGCCGCCGCGCCGTAGCCGATGCTGCGCAAGCTGCCGAGGTCGTAGGTGTCGATCTTCGGGTGCTGCAGGACCATGTTCAGCATCGTCGGGGCGAGTGCCGTACCGGTGATCTGGTGCTCGTCGACGAGCTTCATCCACAGCTCGGGCTCGAACATCGGGGTGAGCACGATCCGACCGCCGCGCACGTGGTTGACGGGGACGGCGTAGCCCGAGACGTGGCACAGCGGGAACGCCATCAGGGTCCGCTCGTCGGGCTTCGGCTCGTACTCGATCACCGAGTTGAGCACGGCGACGACGAGGTTCCTGTGGGTCAGCATCGCCCCCTTCGGGAACCCGGTGGTGCCGCTGGTGTAGAGCAGCCAGGCGGTGGAGTCCTCGTCGACGACGAGCTCGGGTTCCTCGGCCGATGCCGCGCCGACGAGGTCGGCATACGTCGGGTGCTCGCCGGCAGGTTCGCCGATGACCACCACGGTCTTCAGCGACGGCAGCGTGTCGAGCAGCGGCTCGAGGTGCTCGAGGTACTTCGGCTGCACGACCAGCACGCTGGCTTCGGCGTTGTTGATGATCCACGCCCACTCCTTGGGATGGAGGCGGTAGTTGAGGAACGTCAGCGCCATCCCTGCGGACGGCACGCCGTAGTACATCTCGACGTACTCGGGCAGGTTCTCGGCGAGGATGGCGACCCGGTCACCCGGCTCGGCGATCCCGAGCATCGCGTTGGCGACCTGCAACATCCGGTCGCGCAGCTCGCCGAAGGTGACCACCCGGTCGGGCTCGACGCCGGTGTCGATGAGCGCGATCCGGTCCGGGTACTTGCGCCCGTTGAGCCGAATGATGTCTCCGAGCAGCATCTCTGGACCCCCATGTCGCGTCCGGCCGAACAGCCGGGCCCCCGGTCGACGAACGTATCAACCCGATCGGCGGGCAAGTGCACGCGATCGGGTCGGATCGTCACGGAAGTAGCTCAGCCCGAGCGCGTTGCAGTACAGGCGGGTGAGCTGACGCGTCGCCCCCTCGAGCTCGAACGACTGGTCGAGCACGATCCACACGTACGCCGTGCGATCGACCATGCAGCCGAGGATCTCGGCCGCGGCGCGCGGCTCGACGTGCTCGCTGACCTCGCCGCGCTTCTGCCACCGGCGGATCGCTGCAGCGTTGCGGTCGATCCAGCCGACCCGCATCAACCGGCGGATCTCGGCGAGATCGGACGAGAGCGTGGCCGCCTGCTCGACCGCCGCCATCATCTGCGCGTTGTCGCAATAAGCGGCGAGGAAGCCGCGGTTGGCGCGTTCGATGCGGTGGCTGAGCCCGTCGCCGGGCGCCCGTGGCTGCTCGAACATCACGTGATGGAACCCGGCGAACATGTCGGCCGTGATCTCGGCGAAGATCTGCTCCTTCGAGTCGAAGTACGTGTAGAAGGTGCCGTGGGCGACGCGCGCCCGCGCCGAGATCAGGTTGACGCTGGTGTTCTGGAAGCCGTGCTTCTCGAACAGGACGCGTGCGGCACGCTTCAGCGCCGATCTGGTGCGCGCCCCACGCGCCGTTGCCGGCGGCGCGATCGCCGCGACGGCGCGGCCGGGCCTGCGGTCCGTTCGCTTGTTCAAAACCGTACTCCTGCCCCCAAGGAAAGGGCAGAGCCCTCCCCCGAATCCCGGTGCGAACGTATCACTCACACGGGCACCGATCTGACGGCTTCGTCAACTTCCCTCCGGTGCGCGACGATCGTGTCGACTCCGGGGCCCAAACGGGCACAACGTCGGGGGGAATGCCACACCAAGGGGGGCTGTCCCGTGATCGTCAAAGAGGGCAGAACGCCGCGGATCGTGCCGTTTGCGATGGACGGCATCGAACGAGATCCGCAGGGCGTGCTGAGGTACACGGGACTGCACCCGTCGCTGCTGCACATGTTCCGGGCGTCGGTGGCCCGCCATCCCGACAAGGAGTGCATCGTGGTCGTCGGTGGCGAGCGGATCACCTACCAGGAGCTGTGGGACCGTTCGACGCGGGTCGCCGGCGGCCTCGCGGCGGCCGGCGTGCGCCGCGGCGACCGGGTCGCCAACCGCTACGCGAACGGGCTCGATTGGGTGCTCGCGTTCTGGGGCACGCTGATGGCCGGCGGCGTCGTCGTCCCCGTGAACACCCGCTTCTCCGACAACGAGGTCGAGTACGTGGTCACCGACTCCGGTGCGTGCTTCGTGTTCGAGCCCGAAGCGGCGCTGCCCGACGGTGAACCACTCGTCGTCGACGACGTCGAGGCGACCACACTCGCGGCGATCTTCTACACCAGTGGCACGACCGGGTTCCCGAAGGGGGCGATGACCACCCACGAGAACTTCCTGTCGAACAGCGAGACCTGCAAGCGGATCATGTTCTTTCCTGACGATGTCGACCTGCGCAACCTCGTGTCGGTTCCCCTGTTCCACGTCACGGGCTGCAACTCGCAACTCATCGTCACCACCGACGTCGGCGGGACGACGGTGATCATGCCGGCGTTCGACGTGCAGACGTTCCTACGGACCACGGTCGACGAGCGGATCAACATCCTCACCTCGGTGCCGGCGATCTACTGGCTGGCGATGAGCCAGGCCAACTTCGCCGAGTTCGACCTCAGTGGGGTGCGCTGGGTCACCTACGGCGGCGCACCGACGGCACCCGACGTCGTCGCCCGGCTCCGCGCGTCGTTCCCGAACGCCAAGCTCGGCAACGGTTTCGGCCTCACCGAGACGTCATCCGTTTCGACGTTCCTGCCCGACGAGTGGGCGGAGGCACGGCCGGAGACGGTCGGGTTCGCGGCCCCTCCCGTCGAGGTCGACCTCGAGGACGTCGACGAGTCGTCCGGCGTGGGCGAGCTGTTGATCCGCGGGCAGAACATCGTCGCCGGCTACTGGAACAAGCCCGAGCAGACCCGAGACACGTTCGTCGACGGGTGGCTGCACACCGGCGATCTCGCCCGGGTCGACGACGACGGCTTCGTGCAGATCGTCGATCGCAAGAAGGACATGGTCAACCGCGGCGGCGAGAACGTCTACTGCGTCGAGGTCGAGAACGCGCTCGTCGAGCACCCCGCCGTGTTCGAGGTGGCGGTGCTCGGCGTGCCCGACACGATGATGGGCGAGAAGGTCGGCGCAGTGATCGTGCTGCGTCCCGGCATGGAGGCCGACCCGGCGGACATCCGACGGTTCGCGAAGGAGCGCATCGCCGACTTCAAGGCACCCCAGTACATCTCGTTCCGCGCCGATCCGCTGCCGCGCAACCCGGGTGGCAAGGTGCTCAAGCCGATGCTGCGCGACGAGACGAAGTGGGGCGATCAGCTCCGCTGACGCTTGCACCGCGGACTCGGCGTGCGTGCGGTCAGCCGCCGGAACCAGCGGAGCCGGCGGGCAGGCGCAGCTCGCGACGGAGGATCTTGCCGGTGACGGTCTTCGGCAGCTCGTCGACGAGCTCGATCGAGCGCGGGTACTTGTACGCGGCCATCCGCTCCTTGCAGAAGGCGATCAGCTCGGCCTCGGTGGCGGTCTGGCCCGGGCGGAAGCTGACGAACGCCTTCACCGTCTCGCCGCGGTACTCGTCGGGGACACCGATCACGGCGGCCTCGCGCACCGCCGGATGCCCGTAGAGCACGTCCTCGACCTCGCGCGGCCAGACCTTGTAGCCGGAGGCGATGATCATGTCCTTCTTGCGATCGACGACGTAGTACCAACCGTCCGGGTCCATGAACCCGAC
>JBBQTN010000105.1:0-17294 GCA_038213195.1 Acidimicrobiales bacterium
CCGGGAACTCGTCCATCTTGTCGCTCCACCTCTCGTGTGTCGGTCTGTCGGGTACGACCGCCGCCTCGGCCATGACTCATCGGCGGGCGACGGTCAGACTCGCATCCCCGACGCGCGAAGGAGCACCACATCATGTCGACAGCGAGCGGAGGAACTGTCGGCGACGACCCGACGAGGGCGATTCGTCCCGGCCGCGACCTGGAGGGGCGGACCGCGTTCGTCACCGGTTCCGGCCGCAACATCGGGCGGGCGATCGCCGTCGAGCTCGCGTCGCGTGGCGCGAACGTCATCGTCAACGCGCGGACCAACGTCGCAGAGGCCGAGGCGGTCGTCGCGGAGTGCGTTGCGCTCGGCGCAGATGCCGACCTCGTGATCGGCGACGCTGCAGACCAGGCGACGATCGACGCCGCGGCCCGCATCGCCGACACGCGCTTCGGTGGGGTGGACATCTCCGTCAGCAACGCCGCCACCCGACCGTTCCAGGCGTTGCGCGACATGACATTCGAGGACTGGCAGCGCGTGCTCGACACGCAGCTCAGCGCGTCCTTCCGGCTCGCCTCCACGTTCACCCCGGGGATGATCGAGCGAGGGTGGGGACGGATCATCCACATCACGGGACCCGACTCCTTCATGGGTCTCGCCAACCGGGCGCACAACGTCGCCGCGAAGGGCGGCCTGCGCGGCCTGACGAAGGCGCTCGCGGTCGAGCTCGGGCCGTACGGGATCACCGTCAACGACGTCGCGCCGGGGATCATGCACACCGAGCGCCTCGACCTGTCGCATCCCCACGTGACCACGCAGGGCGCACCGCGCGACGAGAACGACCGCAGCCACCTCGTGCGGCTGATCCCCGTCGGCCGTCTCGGCCTTGCCGAGGACGTCGCCTACGCGTGCGGGTTCCTGGCATCGCCGCGCGCCGGCTACTACACCGGGACGGTGATGTGCTGCTTCGGCGGCTGGATCAACCCCGGATGACGCCCACGCGAGGGTGACGAAGCCGGCCTGTGCATCCGCGAGCCCGACCTGGAGGAGCACTCGCTGCCGCGACCCGACGGCCCGTGAGGCGCGGCGGATGCGGTCGGCGTTCTACGGGGCGGTGACGGACTGGTCGGTACGACCGGCAGGTGGATCCGCCTCGGCGGCCCATTCTGGGTGATGTGCTCTCGCCCACGACGCGGAGACGCTGCCGGTGCGCATCCCCGTGCGCGATTCCGGATCGCGCAGGGCGTACGCGATGTGGCCGATGACGAGCAGCCCGACGGCGAGGGCGAACCAGTCGTGGACGAAGCTCGCCCCTGTCCGCCACGACAGCCGGGTCAGGTCCGGCTGGTACATGACCGTGCCGGTGGTCAGCAGGACGACGATCGACCCGACGCTGAGCGCGGCGTTGAGCTTCTGGCCGGCGTTGAACTTGCCGACGGGGATGGAACCGTCGCGGCGCGTCCGCGAGCGCAGCCATCTCCAATCCGCAGCGGTGAACCTGTTCAGCCGGCGCAGGTCGGCGCGGTACGCGTTGGAGGCCGCGCCGATGATGATCGGCACGAGCAGCGCGAACCCGCTGTAGACGTGAACCAGCTTGACCAGACGGCGGTGGCCGACGGGGACCGCGAGGAACCCGTTGTAGAGGATCGCCGCCGTCGAGATCGACGTGAGCATCAGGATCGCGATGGCGCGGTGCACGGCGTGCTCGACACGACTGAACCGGACCAGCCGGTGCTCGGCCGGCCGGTGCGCGTCCGGACGTTCGTCAGCCAACGGGGTCGTCCTCGCGCCCGTTGGACTTGCCGATCCAGCCGTCGACGTCGTAGTCGCCGGTGTCCTCCCAGTAGCCGGGGTCGACGGTGGCCGTGAGCTCGATCGCGGAGAGCCATTTCGTGCACTTGTAGCCGTACATCGGAGCGACGTACATCCGCACAGGCCCACCGTGATCGTGGGACACCGGTTTGCCGAGCATCTGCAGCGCGACCAGGACATCGGCGCGTCGCGCCTGGTCGAGGGTCAGGCTCTCGGTGTAGGTGCCGTCGAAGGAGCGGAACCTGATCGCCGTCGCCGCCGGCGCCGGTCGGGCGAGGTCGATCAGGTTCGACAGTCGCACACCGCTCCAGTGCACCTGCGGGACGCGCCAGCCCGTCACGCACTGGAAGTCGCGGACGAGTGCCGTCTGCGGCATCTGCTGCAGGTCGGCCAGCGTGTACGTCGCCGGGGTGCCGACCAGACCGGTGACGTCGAGCCGGTAGGTCGTCGCGTTGCGATTGGGCACGGAACCGGTCACCGAGTAGTAGCGGAACGTGTCGCCGAGCGGCAGCAGCGCGGTCAGCCCCGTCGGATCGCGGCTCTCGATCGGGGCGAGCATGCTCGCCAGCCGCTCCTGGACGGCCCGGCCGCCGACGATCCCTGCTGCGCCGACGACGGCCAGTCCGAGCACGATCCGCCGCCCGATCGGCGTGCCCGCCGGCGTGCCGCTGCTGGGCGGTGACGGTTCAGGATCCATGCTGGGCGGCAGTCACGACATCCCGGACGACGAGCGGCGCACACCGCGCACCACCAGCACCACCCCGACGGCGGCGATCACGGGTCCGGCCACGGCCCAGAAATCGGAGTTCGTCATCGAACTGCCCTTGATCGCGCCGAGGCCCTGGAACATGAACAGCAGGCCGAGCAGAGTCAGCACCGCCCCGACGCCGACCAACACCGGACTCCTCATCGCTGCTCTCCTGTTGTGACCGGTGCGAACGCTAGCGGTCCCGGATGCGGGCGCGAAGCGATCGAGCCCTGTCGCCGAAGTCAACCCCTAGAGTGCTGGCGCCCGTCGAACGGGCCGATCACGCTCGATGAGCCCGCCGCGGAAGGCGGGAGTACTGTCGCCGCGGTTGTACGAGTCCGTCGGCCGCCGGTCGGCCCGACGCGTGTTGGATCGTTTCCCGACCATGCGGTCGGCTCCGACGAAAGGGAGTCTGTGCGCTTCGGCATCTTCTTCGAGCTCTCCGTCCCGCGGCCGTTCACTCGCGATGGCGAGCAGCAGGTCTACCTGAACGCGCTGGAGCAGTGCCGTGTCGCCGATGCCCTCGGCTTCGACCACGTGTGGGCCGTCGAGCACCACTTTCTGGAGGAGTACTCGCATTGCTCGTCGCCCGAGGTGTTCCTCACCGCCGTCGCGGCGACGACCAAGCGCATCCGCGTCGGTCACGGCGCGGTCGTCTGCGTTCCCGAGATGAACCACCCGGTGCGGATCGCGGAGCGTGCGGCCGCGCTGGACCTGATCTCCGGTGGCAGGCTCGAGGTCGGCACGGCGCGGTCGTCGACGTTCACGGAGCTGGGCGGGTTCCGCGCCGACCCTGACGCCACGAAGAAGAGCTGGGACGAGTTCGTCCGCGTGCTGCCGAAGATGTGGATGCAGGACAGCTTCGAGTGGCAGGGCACGACGTTCTCGATGCCGGAGCGCAACGTCCTGCCCAAGCCGTACCAGGATCCGCACCCTCCGCTGTGGGTCACGGTCACCTCGCCGGGCACGGAGCTCGACGCCGCCGATCGAGGCATCGGTTGCCTCGGCGTGGCCGCAGTCAGCTACGACGAGCAGGACCGGCGCACGAAGGAGTACCACCGCAGGATCCAGCACTGCGAGCCCGTCGGCCCCGTGGTCAACGACCGCGTCCACACCATGAACTACCTGTACTGCCACGAGGACTACCGCGAGGCGGCCCGGGTCGGGCTGCCGATGGTGGCCGAGTTCTCGACGCTCAACGCCCACCTCTACTGGACCCGCGAGGCCTACCCGACTCCGGCGTACCACTCGCTCGGCAACATCGGCGTGGCGTTGAAGCAGGCCAGCGGCAGCGACGATCCGAGCGCGGCGAAGGGGCTGCCGGAGGGCCTCGGCGTCGGCGACCCCGAGCACCTGGTCCGCGTCATCAAGCGGTGGGAGTCGATCGGCGTCGACGGCATCAACTTCATCCTCAACACCAGCGAGCGCGTGCCGCAGGAGGACGTGCTGCGGTCGTTGCGGCTGTTCGCCGCCGAGGTGATGCCCGCGTTCCGCTCGCAGGACGAGCTTGCCTTGCCGGTCCCGGCGCCGTCACGGCAGCGGGCGGCGGCGTGAACCACCGATGCTGAGCGGGACCGCGTCCGTCGAGTCGTTCGCCGGCGCAGCTGCAGTGATCCCGGCGTGGTCGCACGAGGCGGTCCACCTCGAGGAGGTGATCTGCTTCCAGCTCGTGGCCGAGCTGCGTCGATCCGGACGCGCCGACCTGCTGCCGCCCGGGTTGCACCCCACCGATCCGCCGTCGTTGTCGATCCAGGCGTGGACGGTCTCGTCGTCACCGTGGGGCGCGTTCTCGTGGGCGTTCACGAGGATCTCGTGCCGCTCGGGGGTGCGCGCCCGCGGGTTCACGCGGGCTGCGGTCGTCAGCTCGCAAGCGGCGGCCGACGGGCTCGCCGCCGTGCTCGGGTTCCCGACCCGCGTCGGCACCGTGGCGCTCGCCCACCACTACGACGGCGTCGACCTCGCCGTCGACGACACGTTGCGGCTGCGTGGGGTGGACGCCCGCCCGCTCGGGGTCGACGACGTCCAGTACACGGGCACGATGAACCTCGCCGAGACACCGCTCGGTCTGCGCCTCGTGCAGGTCGAGACCGACCACGACGCGTCGCAGGTGCAGCGGATGCTCGGGCACATCGACCGGTTCGACGCGGCAGCGTGGGGCGATCTGCGCCTCGACCCGTACACGGTGATCGCCGCGACGGTGGCCCAGGATCGCTCGATCACCATCCCTGCGCTGCGCTTCGTCTGCCGTCCGGACGTCAGTGCGTTCGAGGGCACGGAGCGGATCGGGTCCTGACCTTGTGCCGTGACCGCAAACGCTCGCCCTGTCCTGCCGGCCATCGCCACGCTGACTCGACCGGCACACCACCGGCGTTCACGGTCACGGCACGAGTTCAGCCGGCCCGGCGCGCACCGCCACCAGCAGGTCGACGGCGCTGACGCCCGCGCCGGCTGGGTGCACGATCAGCGGGTTGACCTCGATCTCGCCGAGGCGCTCCCCGAACGCGACGGCGATGCGCGACAGCGCGGCGATCGCCTCGGCGGCCGCATCGACGTCGGCGGGCGCGCGGCCGCGAAACCCGTCGAGCAGCGGGAAGCCGCGCAGCCCGCGCAGCAGAGCCGCAGCCTGTGCGGGTTCGAGCGGGCCGACCGCGGAAGCGACATCCCCGTACAGCTCGACCGCGGTGCCGCCCATGCCCACGGTGACGACCGGCGGGTAGCCGTCGTCGCCGGCCGTCACCCCGACCAGCAGCTCGACGCCCGCCGGCGCCATCGCCTGCACCAGCACGCCCTGGACGCCGGCGACGCCGGCGCGCTCGGCGGCGGCGACCAGCTCGCAGAACACGATCTCGACGTCGGCGAGCCCAACGCCGACGCGGACCGCACCGTGGTCGGACTTGTGCGTCAGCGACCGGGCCTGGACCTTCATCACCAGCGGGGCGGCGAACGTCGCCGCCAGCGTCACCGCCTCGCCCGCGCTCCCGGCCAACGCCGCGCGGGGGCGGGCCACGCCGGCGACGTCGAGCACGACGCCGGCCTCCCATTCGGTGAACACGGCCGCCTCGCCACCGTCGAGCAACGGCACCAGCTCAGCGGCGCGGGCCACTGGTGCCGCCGGCTCCGTCACGTCGGGGTGCACGTCGGGAGCTGCTCTGCAGTCGGTCCGCAATCTGGCAATCGTCGAAACGGCCGCACGGATCGAGTCGTAGACGGGCACGCCGTTGGCGGCGAACAGCGCCCGCGCCGGAGCGGTCCGGTCGTGCGAGGCGAGGTAGACGACGGCCAGCGGCACAGGCAACTCGGTGCGTAGGGCACACAGCGTGGTGGCGAGGCGGCTGGCCATCGGCTCGGCGATCATGCTCAGCACGACGAGCAGCTGGTCGACCGCGGGGTCGGCAGCCGTGATCCGGCACACGGTGGCGAAGTCGTCGGGGTTGACGCTGAACAGCTGTGCGGTCACGTCGACCGGGTTGCAGACGGCGCCGAAGTCGGGGACGAGCTCGCCGAGCTGCGCCATCGTCTCCTCGGCGAGCTGCGGCACGACAAGACCGCTCAGCTCGCTGAGGTCGGCGGCGATCGCGCCGGCGCCTCCCGAGCTGGTGACGATGCCGACGCCGTCGCCGGCGCCGAGGCCGGCCTCCGCGCCGAGCACGAGGTGCACCAGGTCCTCGACGTCCTCGACCAGGATCGCGCCGGCGTCGCGGGTGACCAGCTCGAAGCCGCGGCCCTGGCCGACGAGCGAACCGGTGTGCCCGGCAGCGGCTCGCCGGCCGGCGTCGACCCGGCCCGAACGCAGCACGAGCACCCGCACGCCCGCTGCGCGGGCCCGCCGTAACGCACGCGACCAACCGTCGTGATCAGGGAGCCGCTCGACGTACACGCAGATCGTGTCGAGCGTGCCGGCGCCGATCAGATCTTCGATGAGGTCGACGGCGGTCACGTCCAGCTCGTTGCCCGTGCTCACCCAGACGCTGGGCACGACACCGCGGGCACGCACGAGGTCGAAGAACGAGCCGCCGATCGCGCCGCTCTGTCCGAGGTAGGCGACGCGGCTCGCCGCAGGGACGTCGGTTGCGACAGCACCCGTGAACGTGGCGACGACGCCGTGACCGAAGTTGACGAGTCCCTGGCAGTTCGGGCCGAGGACCCGGACCCCTGAGCGGGCGATGGCCTCGCGGAGATCCTCGTCGAGACGGCGACCCTCCGTGCCGATCTCGGAGTAGCCGGACGAGAACACGATCGCCGCGGAGGCTCCCGCCTCCCCCGCTTCGACGATCACGCCGGCGACGCGATCGGCGGGGACGAAGACGAGGACGAGCTCCGGCGGTTCTGGCACGCTGGCCAGGTCGGGGTAGCTGGGCACGCCGAGCACCTCGGCGTAGTTCGGGTTCACCGCGACGACGCGTCCCGTGAAGCCGTGGCGCTGCATCTCCGACAGCGCACGTCCTGCGAAGCTCCCCGCACGAGGGGATGCACCGACCACGGCCACGGACCGCGGCGCCAGCAGGGCGGCGGGCAGGCGATCGCGAGTGGCCGAGCCTGCCGGCATCACGGTGTCGGCGCGACGACCCGGCGCGCCACGGTGTCGAGGATCGTCGACCGTCGGAAGGCCCGGGACGCGCCGCTGGGCACGACACCATCGGCGACCACCGTCACGTCCGAACAGTAACGGTCACGGGCGCCGGACGGCTCGTTCAGCTCGCTTCGAGCGTCACCCAGAGCATCACGGGATCGCTGTCGGCGACCGCGAACGTGAGCATCCGGCCGTCGGCGGCATCGAGCTCGACGAGTGCACCATCGACTTGGCGTTCGCGCTTGATGAAGAAGAACAAGATCCCGATCAGGAGGACCAGGCTGAGCGCACCGATCAACGTCGCCCAGGACGGGCGGTACGTCTCGGTGGTAGAGGTCGGCGAGACGTGCACCCGCGCCACCGGCATCACCGTTGACCCGATCCGCCACGTGTCGTCGGACTCTCGGGAGAACTCGGCGTCGACGCCGGGAGCGGTCCCGGCGATGTCGTCGCGCACCACCCGCCCGTGCAGGGTGATCGGGGGGCATCTCCGCGCTGTCATCGTGTCCACGAATGGTTCCTCTCGAGCCACCCCTTCGACGACCGAACCTGTCGGCCGATCCGCGGTGATGTCCTGTCATCGGCGGGTGGAGGCCGGCCTTGAGCGCGCATTCGGGTGGTCCGCCGGTGGGGAGAGCAGGATCGTGCCAGCGGTAGGGTGCGGCTGCGTCGATGACGCGCGAGTGAACGGGGAGTCACGTGCCGCCTGCCGAAGCCATCACCGTGGACGACATCCAGCTCGGGACCGAGGGCTTCTGGATGCTGCCGCTCGACGAGCGCGACCGGGCGTTCGCCGCGCTGCGCGAACGCTGCCCGATCAGCTTCCATCCCGAGCTCGAGGTGCTCGCGGGGTCGCCGGAGGGCCCCGGGTTCTGGTCGCTCACCCGCTACGAGGACGTGCGCTCGGTGAACCGACGGCCTGGCATCTTCAGCTCGTCGGGCGGGATCACGCTGAGCGAGACGGCGCCGGAGACCATGGAGTTCTTCGGGTCGATGATCGTGCTCGACGATCCCCGGCACGCGAAGTTGCGGCTGCTCGTGCAGAAGGGGTTCACGCCGAAGACGGTGGCCGCGATCGAGCAGAGCGTCCGCACCCGCGCCCGCGCCCTGATGGCCCAGGCTGCGGACATGGGCTCGTGCGACTTCGTCGAGAACTTCGCCTCGCCGCTGCCGCTGCAGGTGATCTGCGACATGCTCGGGGTGCCCGGCGAGGACGAGAAGCAGATCTTCGACTGGACGAACATCATCCTCGGCGCCGGAGATCCCGACTTCGGCGGCTCGTTCGAGGCGCTGCTCGACGGCGCCATGCGGATGTACGACTACGCCCAGGCGCTCGGGCAGGAACGTCTGGACCACCCCGGTGAGGATCTCGTCTCGATCCTCATGCACGCCGACGTCGACGGCCAACGGCTGACCCCTGCGGAGTTCGGATCGTTCTTCATCCTCCTCGCCGTGGCCGGCAACGAGACGACCCGCAACGCGATCAGCTGGGGGATGAAGATGCTCACCGAGCACCCGGATCAGCTCCGCGACTGGCAGTCCAACCCGACCGGCCTGTCGCCGAACGCGGTCGAGGAGATCGTCCGCTGGGCCAGCCCGGTCATCCACATGCGCCGGCTCGCGCTCGAGGACACCCGGATCGGCGACGTCGACATCGCCGCCGGCGACAAGGTGGTGATGTGGTACTGGTCCGCGAACCGTGACGAGGCGGTGTTCCCCAACGGCCACGCGTTCGACCTGCGCCGCGCCAACGCCAAGGAGCAGGCGGGCTACGGCGGCGGCGGGCCGCACTTCTGCCTCGGCGCGAACCTCGCCCGCCGCGAGATCACGGTGATGTTCGAAGAGCTGTTCCGGTGGTTCCCCGATCTGCGCATCACCAGCGAGCCGGCCCGCCTGCTCTCGCCGTTCATCAACGGGATCAAGCGGATGAGTTGCGAGTTCACGCCGGCCGCGGTGACACTCGATCTCGACCGCTGATCTCGCTCCTTTGCCCGTATTGACATCGCTCATCTGTATCTGCGCCATCTGATCCGACTCTGGGTGGCGGCGTGAATTCGCGCGTCAGGACAAGAGGAGAATCCGGTGGTCACACGCACCCGCAAGAGTCCGAACAATAGCGGCGAGGACGTCGTCATCGCCCCGGGCGGGCCACGCAAGCGTGCCTCGATCCAACACGTCAAGCCGGGGGAGACGGTGGTCGAGGACGCCGGCGGGCACCAGCACGTCGCCGCCGCCGAACCACCCCGCGCCGCTGCAGCTGCCTCCGCCGGCACCACCGAGGCAGCCGTGGACGACTACGTCGCGACGCCCGGCGGGTTCCGCCCCCGGTCGATGGTCCACCTCATCACCGACGGCGCTGTGATCGATGCCACCGATCATCAGCTGCGCAGCCTGCACGTGAACGGCTCGACGCT
Source organism: Acidimicrobiales bacterium (assembly GCA_038213195.1). GTDB lineage: Bacteria > Actinomycetota > Acidimicrobiia > Acidimicrobiales > Ilumatobacteraceae > JAODBQ01. The sequence goes on from JBBQTN010000105.1 coordinate 9,527, forward strand.
CGCCGAGTTCGGGACGATGCAGATCCACGCGCCCGAACGGCCGCTGCGCCCCGGCAGCATCGGCCGGGTCCCCGGCGCGGTGGTGCCGGCGTTCGGCGATGGTTGGATCACCTACGCGTCGTGGACGAACAACACCGGGCGCCCGGTTTCCCGGTTCGCGACGAGATGGGTCGTGCCCCCCGAGCCGACGACGCACTCGAACCAGATCATCTTCCTGTTCAACGGCATCCAGAACTCGACGATGATCTATCAGCCGGTGCTGCAGTGGGGCGTCTCGGCCGCCGGGGGCGGCCCGTACTGGGCCGTCGCCAGCTGGTACGCGGACGGCCAGACGGGCACCTCGTTCCACTCCAACCTCGTGCGCGTCAACGCCGGCGACATCCTCGAAGGAGTGATGACGCTGACGGCGCAGAACACGCACGGCTTCAGCTACAACTGCTCGTTCAGCGGGATCAACGGCGCCAGCCTGCCGATCCAGAACGTGCAGGAGCTGACGTGGTGCATCGAGACGCTCGAGGCCTATCGCGTCACCCAGATCTCCGACTACCCCGACTGCTTCGAGACGGCGATGACAGCGATCGACATCGAGGTCGGCGGGAACACCCACCCCGCGCTGGCATGGACCGCAGTGGACCGGGTCACCGACACCGGCCAGCACACCGTGGTCGCCAGCAACTCGTCGACGGCCGGTGAGGTCGACCTGTGCTACAGCGCAGAACCCGTCTACCGCGCCCAGGGGCTCGCGTGGTACGGCGGCAAGCTCTACGCCGCCTGGAAGGGGATCAGCGACGACGACCGCCTGTTCTTCTCGTCGTACGGTCGCTCATGGGCTGCGCAGCAGACGATCGCCGGCAACACCAGGACCGCTGCCTCCCTGGCGACCTACAGCGGCAAGTTGTGGGCCGCCTGGAAAGGGATGCACGGTGACCAGCGGCTGTTCTACTCGTCGTCGAACGGCGTCACCTGGGCTACCCAGAAGGTGATCCCGGGCGTCGCCAGCCGTGTCGGTCCGAGCCTCGCCGAGTACAACGGCAAGCTCTACGCGGCGTGGCGCGGCATGGACAGCGACCAGGCGATCTGGTACTCGTCGTTCAACGGGTCGAGCTGGTCGGCGCAGCGGACGATCCCCGGCGTCGCCAGCCTCTTCGGGCCGTCGCTGGCCCAGTACAACGGTCGCCTGTACGCCGCCTGGAAGGGGATGAACAACGACCAGGCGATCTGGTGGTCGTCGTTCGACGGCACCTCGTGGCGCCCGCAGCGCACGATCCCCGGCGTCGCCAGCAGCGTCGGCCCCTCGCTCGCCGAGTGCAACGGCCGGCTGTACGCCGCCTGGAAGGGGATGGGCGACGACCAGGCGATCTACTGGTCGACGTTCGACGGGACGAGCTGGGCGCCCCAGCAGGGCATCCCCGCCGTGGCCACCAGCGTCGGGCCGGTGATCGCGTTCTTCAACTCGAAGATCGCGGCGATGTGGAAGGGGATGAACAACGATGAGCGCCTCTTCTACTCGTTCTTCGACGGCCACACCTGGACGCCGCAGGCGATCCTCCCCGGCGACACAGGACCCGACCTCGACTGAGGGCCGTCCGGAACCCGATCACCGGCACGCGCAGCGCTGCCGGTGATCGGAACCCGGCGACGGATCGACGAGCGGCCGTGTCCGGGGTCAGACCCGGGCCGCGGCGACAACACAACCCGGCACGTCGGCACGGGTCCGGTAGATCGTGCCGCCACGGTCCGGGTCGGCGGTGTTGTCGCCGGTGACGATGTACATGTCGCGCCGGTCGGCGCCGCCGAAGCACACGCTGGTGACCATCCGCGCCGGGACCTCGACGCGGGCGACCTCGGTCCCGTCCGGGGCGAAGCCGCGCGCCGCGCCCGACCCTGACACGTCCGCCAGCCAGACGGTGCCGGACTCGTCGACGGCGAGACCGTCGGGCGAGACGTCCTCGACGCCCACGAACAGCCGGCGACCGCTGACGGCGCCATCGTCGTAGTCGTGGGCCCAGACGCCACGCCTGGTGTCGGAGTGGTAGAGCACCGTGCCGTCGGGCGAGAGCCCGATGCCGTTGGTCAGCGCCACGTCGCCGTAGATCTCGGTCGCATCGCCCTCGGCGTCGATCCGCCAGCACTCCCCTGCCGTGCGCGGCCCGTCCGTGGCGAACGGGTCCGAACGCATCGTGCCGCAGATCACCCGACCCTTCGCGTCGACGAACAAGTCGTTGAGACCCGGTGCGTCGGGGGCGAACACGATCCGCGTCTCCCCGTCGCGCACATGGCAGATGTTCCGGCCGGAGATCACCAGCCCGCCGTCGGCGTGGAAGGAGATGCCGCCGACGCCGCGACGCTTCGGCACCACCGTCTCGATCGCGCCGTCGGGGCTGCGCCGGTACACCCCGCCCTTGTGCACGTCCGAGAAGTACAGGTTGCCCCGGTCGTCGGCGCGCGGCCCCTCGACCAGTCCGTATCCCCACGCCAGCGTCTCGACATCAGCCATCGTTCGTGTACCCCTTCCCCGGCAGGCAGAGTAGCCAGGCGATCCGCGGGCGGCCGCAGCTGAGCCCGTCGACCGAGCATGCGTCCTGACCGCTCCTCCCCCGGACGGGTGCATATGATCTGCGACGCCTGGAGCGCTCCCGCGCGACAGGTGGTCGTGGCGATCGACATCGCCGGGAGGGCGGAGCACGTCGACGTCGTGACAACGCCAGCACGCAGCGCCGGCTCGGTCGAGGCGCAGTGAGCGCGCAGCGCGTCGCCGAGCCTGGCGGCTGGACCCTCGAGCGCGCGGCGCGGGTGCCGGCCGACGAGGTGCTGGAGGCGCTCGGATCGAACGCCGCAGGGCTCACCGCCGCCGAGGCGTCACGGCGGCTCGACTCGGTCGGGCCGAACGTGCTGGCGACGCGCCGCGTCACCGCAGCCGGCGTGCTGTTCCGACAGCTGCGCAACCCGCTGCTGTTGCTCCTGCTGGCGGCGGCCGGCGTGTCGGCGGCGACCGGCGACGTCACCGACGGCGGGATCATCGCCGCGATCGTGGTGTTGAGCGTCGGGCTCGGCTTCGTCAACGAGTACCGCTCCGAACTCGCCGTCAATGCGCTGCACTCGAACATCACCCACCACGCCGACGCGCACCGCGATGGCAACCTGTCCAGCATCGACGTGCGCGGCCTCGTGCCCGGCGATGTGGTCGACATCGGCGTCGGCGACCTCGTCCCTGCCGACATGCGCCTGATGGTCGCCAACCAGCTGGAGTGCGACGAGGCGATCCTCACCGGCGAATCGGCGACGGCGGCCAAATCGGTCGAGCCGTCCTCCAGCGATTCGAGGGTCGACCTCAGCTCGTGCGTGTTCATGGGCACCGTCGTCCACCAGGGCTCCGGGCGCGGTGTCGTCGTGTCGACGGGTGCCAGCTCGGCGTTCGGCAAGATCGCCACCGGGCTCAACGAACGCCAGGCGGACACCGCGTTCCAGGTCGGCCTGCGCGGCTTCTCGCGGTTCCTCGTCGGCGTCGCCGGAGTGCTGACGGTGTCGATCTTCGTGATCAACGTCGTCCTCTCCCGTCCACTGATCGAGTCGCTGCTGTTCTCGCTGGCGATCGCCATCGGGATCACGCCGCAGCTGCTGCCGGCGATCGTCAGCGTCAGCCTGTCGGCCGGTTCCCGCGATCTCGCCAGACGCAAGGTGCTGGTCAAGCGCCTCGTCGTGATCGAGGACCTCGGCAACATCCAGGTGCTGTTCACCGACAAGACGGGCACGCTGACCGAGGGCACGATCACCTTCGACGCATCGCTCGGTCCGGACGGGAGGCCGTCGACGGACCCGCTGCTGCTCGGCCTGGTGTGCAACGAGTCGACGATGACCGCAGCGGGAGCGGTCGGCGGCAACGGCCTCGACCGCGCCCTGTGGGACGCACCGCAGCCGGCCGGGCTCGTCGACGGCCGGAACGGTCCCGGCGGGTACCAGCGGGTCGGGTTGGTGCCGTTCGACCACGTCCGCCAGCTGATCTCGGTCGTCGTCACCGCGCCGGACGGGTCGACGCGACTGGTCGCCAAGGGCGCGCCGGAGGCGATCCTGGCGCGGTGCGTCGACGTCCCGACCGGCGCAGCGGCGGTCCTCGACCGGCTGTTCGGTGAAGGAGCGCGGGTCGTGGCCGTCGCCGGCCGCGATGCGCCCGGTTTGACCACTGCGACAGCAGCGGAGGAGCACGACCTGTCGCTGATCGGGTTCCTGACGTTCGTCGACCGGCCGAAGCGCGACGCGGGCGAGGCGATCGAGCGGCTGCACGGGCTGGGCATCGATGTCAAGATCATCACCGGCGACAACGGGGCCGTCGCCGACAAGGTCTGCCGCGACATCGGCGTCGAGGTCGCCGGCACCCTGACCGGCGCGGACCTCGACAAGCTCGACGACGACGCGCTCGCCGCAGCGATCCCGCACACCACCGTGTTCGCCCGAGTCAGCCCGGATCAGAAGTCGCGGATCGTCAAGATCGCCCGGCGCGATGGCGTCGACGTCGGCTTCCTCGGTGACGGGGTCAACGACGCCGTCGCCCTCCACGCCGCCGACGTCGGCATCTCGGTGCAGACCGCCAGCGACGTCGCCAAGGACGCCGCCGACATCGTGCTGCTCGACAAGGACCTCGGCGTGCTCGCCGACGGTGTCGCCGAGGGACGGCGGATCTTCGCCAACACGCTGAAGTACGTGCTGATGGCGACATCGTCGAACTTCGGCAACATGTTCAGCGCCGCGGGGGCCTCGCTGTTCCTCGGGTTCCTGCCGATGCTCCCGTCGCAGATCCTGCTCAACAACCTGCTCTACGACGTCGGTCAGCTGGCCATCCCCACCGACCGCGTCGATCCCGAAGTCGTCGCCCGCCCGGCGGCGTGGGACATCGCCTTCGTGCGCCGGTTCATGTCGGTGTTCGGTCCGATCAGCTCGATCTTCGACTTCATGACGTTCTTCGTGATGCTCAAGCTGCTGCACGCCAACCACAGCGAGTTCCGCAGCGGTTGGTTCGTCGAGTCGCTCGCCACCCAGACCCTCGTCGTGTTCCTGATCCGCACGCGACGAGTCCCGTTCTTCCGCAGCCGGCCGAGCCGGACGATGCTGGTCACCCCGGTCGCGTGCGCCGCGATCGGGGCCGTGCTGCCGTTCTCCCCACTCGCCCACCTGCTCGGCTTCACCAGCCTGCCGATGCGGTTCTTCTTCATCCTCGCCGCGATGGTGCTCGCCTACCTCGTGCTCGTCGAGTTCGCCAAGCACCTGTTCTACCGATACCAGCCCCACCCGCTGGCGACCCCGCCGACCGCGACCCGGCGCCACCAACGGCGGATCGCCCGGCGCGCCAGCCGGTTCCACATCGCGGCCGTCGGACACCTTCCCCACGGAGCGGGATCGGCACGGCCGGTGCCACGGGCCACCGCCGTCAGCGGAGGATCAGCACCACGATGAGGACGATGACGATCAGCAGCAGCGCCCCGCCACCGATGTAGACGCCGCTGGCCAAGAGTGCTGAGAGCACGGAACCTCCCCCGGATCGAGCTGCGACCGACGCGCTGGATCTGGATCCTGTCAGGACGCCACCGTCGCGACGCGGCTCTGCGGGCTGGGGGCGGTGACGCGGTTCGAGCCCGCCATCGGTTCTGTCAGCTCTGCCCGATGAGCCGCGCCCGCCACAGGTCGATCGCGGCGGAGGGCTGGCCGTGCTCGATGAAGAAGCCGGCGCCGCCGCCCCACCGATCGTGGAGGTGCTCGAGGACGTGCTCCATCGTCTCGGGAACGGCCATCGCCGTGAACGCGGCCAGTTGCTCGGTCAGGCCCGACGTCGGGTTGGCCGCGGTCCAGCGGGCGATGATCGGCGCCATCCGTTCGCCGGAACGCGCGTAGTCGGCGACGATCTCGTGACGATCCACCCCGGCCGCGTCCAGCAGCAGCGCGATCAGGACACCCGTGCGGTCCTTGCCGACCGCGCAGTGGACGAGGACAGGCGAACCGGCGGGTTCGACGATCCGTCCGAACGCCATCGTGAACGCCGGGGCACCGAGCTCCAACAGCTCGAGGTACCCGTCACTGAGGATCCGCGCCGGCTCGAGCCCGGCCGCGAACCCCGCCGCACGGGTCGCGGCACGGCGCGCCAGCACCTCAGGACCGATCACCTCCAACTCGGTGTAGCGCACCTCCGTCGAACCGAGTGCGCCACGCCCACGCTCCGAGCGCTCCGCGCTCGAACGCAGGTCGACGACGTGCGCGACACCGACGACGTCGACGAGGTGCTCGACATCGTCGGCCGTCAGCTCGTGCAACGCGTCCGAGCGGAGCAACACGCCAGGGCGAGTCCGCGATCCACCTGCGGCGAGGCCGCCGAGATCACGGACGTTGTGCGCGCCCTCGAGCTCGATCCATCGCACCGTCATCCGCATCCTCCTCGTCCTGCGCACATTGTCGCGGCTCGCCGGTACCGCCGCGGCGTCGGCCACCGCCCGCCCATCGACGTAGCATCGGCGGGATCGTGGGCTCCGGAGGTGCAGGGTGGCAGATCGTGTGATGGTGGAGTTCCTGCGTGACACCACGCACGGCGGCGATGCGGGCCAGCCCAAGCGCGTTGCCGAGCTCCTCGCCAACTTCGTCGAAGGAACGAAGAAGTCGCTCGATGTCGCCATCTACGACTTCCGGCTGGAAGGTTCGCTCGCCACGACGGTCGTCGACGCGTTCGCCGGTCTGGCCGAATCAGGCACGCCCGTACGGATCGCGTACGACGCCAGCAAGCCGGAGGCACAGACAGCGCTCGTGTTCGCCGCGGCAGGTGCCGACCCGGCGCCGGTCGGCACCGCCGAGTGGCTGCACGAGCAGTTCAAGGACACGAAGGTCGAGCTCCGGCCGATCACCACCACCTCCGGCAACCTGATGCACGACAAGTACCTGGTGCGCGACGCGCACACCCGCTCGGCGTCGGTGTGGACGGGCTCGTCGAACTTCACCGTCGACGCCTGGACCCGCCAGGAGAACAACATCGTGCGGCTGATGTCAGGTCCGCTGACGACCGCGTTCGCGTCGGACTTCGCCGAGATGTGGGCGTCAGGGACGATCGCCAGGACGGGGGCGGGCGACAGCGGCTCGACGACGATCGATCGGCGCCGTGCCGATTGGGGGTTCGGGCCTGGCGACGGACAGACCATCGATGCGCACCTCGCCGGCCTGATCAGCGCCGCCCGCGGCGACGTCGCCATCGCGTCGATGGTCCTCACCTCGGCCACGATCCTCGGTGCGCTCACCGACGCGATCGACCGCGGCATCAACGTGCACGGCATCGTCGACTCGGGTCAGATGGGGCCGATCGTCTCCGAGTGGAAGAACTCGAAGACAGGCAAGGGGAAGGCGGCAACGTTCATCGCGATCGCCGAGCACCTGCACGCGAAGCGATCCACTCGATACACACCGACCAGCGTGCACGACTTCATGCACAACAAGGTCCTGGTGATCGACAACCAGACGGTGGCCACCGGCAGCCACAACTTCTCGCACAACGCGATCGGCAACGCCGAGAACTCGCTGACGATTCACGACACGTCGCTCGCGGCGCAGTACAACTCGTACATCGAGGATCTCGAGTCCGCATATCCGGTCTGGCGCCGTTAGCCCCAATGCCGTTCAGTTAGGAGCGTTGGATGGTCGGTGTGGGTGGTCTGGTGGGTTGGGGCCAGTTGGTGTGTCGGGCTCGTTTGACGTGCCATTTGGGCATCTTGCGTTTGATCAGGCGTGGGCTTGCTCGCAG
>JBBQTN010000106.1:0-17135 GCA_038213195.1 Acidimicrobiales bacterium
ACAACCGACGTTGGTGCCCGTCAAACCAAGCGTCTCGCGCACGTAATGAACGAGCAACACCCGCGGCTCCACCTCATCAGTGTGCGCAATGCCATTGACAGTGACGCTGATCTGCACGCACTCCCCCTTCACCTCGGACTCAGAGCGTGCAGAACGGCCGCACCCCCCGTCGTGTCGACATCATGCCCGATCCGCACCGGCCGTGCAGCACGTAGACCCCGCCGGCTGGGAACGGCGACGTGGTCGCGCCGATCACTCTTCGGTCGGCTCCGTCGTCGCGCCGACATCGGCGGCCATCTCCTCGAGGTCCTCGGCCAGACCCGCTGGGGTGCTCTGCACGTCAGGATCGTGATCGTCGGATGAGGGCTGGTTCGGTTCCGTTGCCATGGATCGGGGCTACCCCGCTTGATCGTGGTGCATACCGAGAGAGCGTGCGCTCCTGGACTGGAGTGGTCGCGATCAGTCGTCGAGCAGGTTCGGAACGCGCCGGGGAGGGCGAGGACCCGCACCCAGCAGGCGATGTTGTAGGCGAGGGCGGTGGCGTGCCACCACAGCCAGCTTCCGTAGAAGCTCTCGAGCGCGGCGTGGCACAGCCCGAAGTCGTTCCTGAGTTGACGGATCGCTTCTTCGGGGGCGCGGCCACGCAGGCGGTGGTGGTGCTCGACGTGGGCGGCGGACCCGAAGATCGGCGGAATGTTGGTGATGATCGCGTGGAACCCGAACCCGTTGAGGTCGTCGAAGCACAGCTGATCACCGGGCTTGGTGGGTTGGCGGCGGATGATCTTGCGAACGTTGCGCCCAGCGGTGACGGGAACGTCACCGGCGCCGGATCTGGGGGTTTCGGGCAGCCGTCCAGACCCGACGACTGCGTACCCGACGACCGGCTCAGCCTGGTCGGCCGGGCGGATCGTTCCCGTAGCTGTTGCGTGCGCCGATCTGCCCGTTCTTGTTGTGGATCAGATGCTCGACCTTGTCCTTCTTCGCCCGCTCACGACCGGCGGCCAGCGCGTCCGCCTTGGTCGTGTGGCGGTCCAACGAACGCGACGAACCCTCACGAACGTTCACCCACCCGTCACCTTTGTAGACCGTGTGGATCGGCGGCTTGCTCGGCACTTGGCTCCCTCCTTGAACGTGGCTCCGGGAAACCAGCGTAGGCGAGTTGCGTCGCGGGAACGTCTGTTCGATACTGGTGGGATGGCACTGTCGGTCACCGACGTCGAGAACATCCGCCGTTCCGCAGCAAAGGCACCCCTCTCACGCGGCGAGGTCGACCGGCTGATCGTCGCCTGCGCCGAGATGGCCCGCGAACGTCAGCGGAGAGTCGACCATCGAATATCGAGAGCACGACCGGCGCGCCACCTATCGGCCCGACGTCAGCCTCGGATTGGCATATGGCCTCGACGTCCACCGCGCCGACGACAAAGCGCTGCCGAACGACACGCCGGTGTTCGTGGACTCTGGGCAACCGTACCCTGAGGAGGTCGCGTCAACGACGACCGAGTACGACAAGCACACAAAGGCGCGGATCATCGTCCTGCCGGAAGGATGATGTCGGGGCCCGATCGGGGTGTCGCCGAGATCGTGGACACAGCTTGCCCGATCGGACCTGGTTCGCACGGGTGAGATCGTGCGACGATCGGGCCACGCAGTTGATGGCTCCCGCTTGGACCGTCCTGCGTAGGTGCCCTGAACCGCCCGCCCGGATCAGGGCACCGCGCCCCGGCATGCCGAACACGTGACGCGCAACCGGCCGCACGAAGCCGAAGACGGGCGGCAACAGTCTCACGCCGGCTGCGCAGCGCACCGGGCCTCCAACCCTCGGAATCGGCACGGGTCGTCTCGCACTACCGCTCAGCCGTCGCGGCGTTCGTGTGCACGGCATCGAACTGTCCCCCGCAATGGTGGACGAGCTATGGGCTCAGCCCGGATCAAGTGACATTGATGTCACGATCGGCGATTTCGCTACCGCCAGAGTTGCCAGGACATTCACGGTGGCGTACTCGGTACGCAACACGATCATGAACCTGACTACCCAAGACGCGCAGGTCGAGTGTTTCCGCAACGTCGCCGACCACCTCAGCCCGGTGGCTGCTTCGCAGTCGAAGTTGTCGTCCCGCCGTGGCAACGACTCCACCCCGGCGAGACTGTGGTTCCGTTCCACGTCGGACCGACGCATCTCGGGTTCGACGAGGTCGATGTCGTCACCCAGAACTCAATTTCGCACCACTACTGGTTCCTCGACGGTGAAACGAGGAACTTCTCCGCACCATCTCGATACGTGTGGCCGTCCGAACTCGACCTCATGGCCCAACTTGCGGGAATGCGACTACGGGAGCGATTGGGCGACTGGAATCGGGCACCCTTCGCGAGCACCGACCGAAGTCACGTCTCAGTGTTCGAGAAGACCGCAAAAGCCGCAGGCCGCCGCCGAGTGTTCGCTTCGCTGGGGACGTCGCGCTCCGATCCGATCTGGGCGGCTGAACCCACCGTGCCACTTCGCGGATGTCCGTTCTCATGTCCCCCTCCCTGCTTGTTGGTTGTTGAGTCACATGCAGTCGGTGCGCACAGGTTGGTGCCAGTGCTGTGGTGGTCGAAGTGCGGCCCGTTACACCACGGGTGCAGTGACACGGACCGTCGGGTGTGCGCCTGCCCGTACAGCAGCCCTGTGCCGTTCACAGCGGGCGGCTGTGACCCTGCCGTTGACGTCGTTGTGGACGGTCGGGATCGCATCGCACTAGTCGCTGACAGCGAGGGTCAGGTGTGGGAGTCCGGCGGCGCAGACGTAGGCGACGGTCGGCGACGCAAGAGGTGCACGGGGGCGGCGAGGATGATCGTGGTCTTCCCGTTGAGGCAGGCGTCGACCGTTCAGCTCGAGCACGGCGTGGCTCGGGCTGGCCCTTGTCTTTGCCGCGGGCGTGAATGAGCCCGGCGATACGGGCCACCTCCGTCGGCGTGAACACTGGATCCGTTGGTGGTGCCATTGGTCTGCACCATCCTTCGTGTTGAGGTGGTGCTGGCCCGCTACGTTGGTGTCCCGGTTGGCGTCCGGTGATCGACCGGTCTGAACAGGTCTTCTGCGGTCGGGCTGGGGAGATTTGAACTCCCGACCCCTTGTCCCCCAGACAAGTGCGCTAACCAAGCTGCGCTACAGCCCGCTGATACCGACGCCTGCGTTCCGGCGGTCTGCGCTGCCCGCTCTGCGGCCGCTGGGGACGGCACACGGGTCAACACGAGGCGGCCACCGGAACATCGGTCGGCGGCGCGATCGTAACGGCGGCCGGTGCCGGTCGCCAACGCGCCGGCGTGCGGACGATCCGTCGGTCGATCGGGCGACCCACTCGACGACCGACCGGTCGGCCCGTTCGGGGTGCCGGCGGGGCTACTGCTGGTAGCCCTCGACCGTGCCGACGTCACGCACGTGGACGGCCCGCGGATCGTTGCCGTCGCGGATGGCGCGGCGCTGGCGGAGCAGGTCCCAGCACTGGTCGAGCAGCTCCTCGACGTGCTGGAGGCGGGCGGGATCGACTGGACCCTCGCTGCGCATCTTGTGCTCCTCCTCGACGAGCTCCTTGATCCGTTCCAGCTCGTCGCTCATGCCCTGCGCTCCTGTGCTCGTCGGTGGAACCTCATCCTCGCACCTGCGCAACCGATCGCCACCGGACAGGAGATCACGTGAACAGCTGGACGACCCGCCAGGTGAGGTAGATGGTCAGCAGCACCAGCAGCAACTTGAAGTGCCACGGCGCCTTCATGTCCGCTTGGTCGCGGTCGTCGCCCGCGGCCAGCTTGTGCAGGTTGATGTTCTTCGCGGTGATCGGCTCGAACACCTTGGCCACCTCGGCGCCACCGGCCTCCGCCGGATCCTCCGCCGGATCGGGCGAGCGGCCCGCCCCGCGCGTGGGGCGTCGTGGTTCGGGAGTGCGTGCGAGCGACCGTCCACACGTCGGACAGGTGCCGTCGGCGTTCATCGCCGACGGGGCGAAGTACTTGGCGCAGTCCTCGCACCACGGCATCGGCTAGTCCGTGCGCTTCCGGACGCGCAGCTTCAACGGCGTGCCACCGAACTCGAACGCCTCGCGGATGCTCCGTTCGAGGTAGCGCAGGTACGGCTTGGACAGCTCGCGGTTGACGAACAGGGTGAACGTCGGCGGGTCGGTCGCGCCCTGCAGCGCGTACAGCACGCGGGTGCCACCACCCGCGGGTTGGCGTTGCTGGGCGTCGGCGATGACACGATTGACGTCGCGGGTGGGGACCCTGCGGTGGTACTGCACGATCGCCTCTTGCAGCACGGGACGCAGCTTGTGCACCCCTTTGCCCGTGAGCGCTGAGATCTTCAGCACGGGAGCGTCGCCGACGAAGTACAGCTTGCGGTTGAGCTCGGCCTCCACCTCGAGGCGGCGTTCCGGGTCGTCGATCAGCTCCCACTTGTTGAGCATCACCACGATCGGGCACCCGGCAGCGTCGACGCGCTCGGCCAGGCGTTGGTCCTGGCTGGTGATTCCTTCTGTGGCGTCGATCACGAGCAGCGCGATGTCGGCGTCGTCGATCGCGCGCAGCGCGCGGACCAGCGAGTAGTACTCGGCCGAGTCGTCGATCCGGCTGCGCCGGCGCATGCCCGCCGTGTCCACGAACACGATCGGGCCGTCCGGCGTCTCGACGAGCGTGTCGATCGCGTCGCGGGTGGTGCCGGCCATGTCGTGGACGACGGCGCGGTCGGCACCGACCAGGCGGTTGAACAACGTGCTCTTGCCGACGTTCGGCCGCCCGACCACGGCGACGCGAGGTGGCGCCTGCTCCCCCGGCTTCCACGGCACGTCCGAGGAATCGGCGGAATCGGTTGCGTGCGTGTCGCCGGCCGCGCCATCGCTGCGAGCGACCGTCGCCGCCGGCGGGAAGCGGGCGACGACGTCGTCGAGGAGGTCCCCCGCGCGCCTGCCGTGCAACGCGCTGACGGGCACCGGGTCGCCCAGGCCGAGAGCGAGGAACTCCCAGCGGTCGTTCTCGCGCCGCTCGTTGTCGCTCTTGTTGGCGACCACGATCACCTCGACATCCGCCTTGCGCAGCCAGTTGGCGATCGACATGTCCTCGTCGGTGAGGCCCGTCGTCGCGTCCACGAGGAACAGCACGACGTCCGCCTCGCGCACCGCGCTCTCCACCTGGCGGCTGACCTTCTCCTCGAGGTCGGTGCCGCCGGGCAGCCACCCACCGGTGTCGACGAGCAGGAACTCGGTGCCGAGCCACTCGGCCTTCGTCTCGTTGCGGTCACGGGTGACGCCGGGGCGGTCCTCGACGATCGCGACCTGCGAACCGATGATGCGGTTGAACAGCGTGCTCTTGCCGACGTTGGGCCGGCCGACGACGACGACGGTGGGCAGATCGGTCATCGCACGGGCTCCAGGGCACGGCGCAGGGCGATGCCGTCGGTGGGGATCACGTCGACGGGTCGCGGCAGTCCGGCGACCGTGGTGCCGTCGAGGAACCGCCCCTCCGACAGGCACACGTCGGGCAGCAGGTAGCGATGATGTGCAGGCTCGGTGGACAGCACCCTGGCGATGTCGGCACCGACCATCAGCCCGGTGACCGAGGTGTTGCCGCCGAAGAACTCGTTCGCCACGGGCAGGATCCGGACGTCGTCGCGGCCGAGCGAGGCGACGAGCGGCCCGATCACCCTGGCCCCGTACGCTCCCGTGAGGATCCCGATCGGCTGCGCACCACGCGGGCGCGAGGAACGGCCGAGTGTGACCGGTGTCGCCCCGCCGGCGCAGGACCCGCTGTGCAGGCCCGTGTCGCCGGCTGGGTTGCGCGGGGCGCGGTACCCGGCGGCCGGTGCGCCGTCGACCCAGGCGAAGAACCCGCTCTGCGCACCGGTCGGCGCCGTGACTGCGCCCGAGAACTCCAGCTCGAACGTGGTTGCCATCCCGACGCCGTCCTCGTGCATCGCGAAGCCCTCGTAGCTGTCGGCGTGCGGGAACGGGCGGCCGGCCATCAGGTAGTACTCGTCGGCCGCGAACACCATCCGTCGCCCGAGGACGCCGAGGAAGATCTGCTGCCAGGCCTCGATCGAGTCGACCATCGCGATCGCCTCCGCCGGGGTGTGCAGCCGCATCGCCGACTCGGCGTTGAACCGGCTCAGCCCGAGCGGCACCACCGCGACGGACTCCAGTTCTGGGTACTCGTCGAGCACGCCGGCCATCGTCCGCTCGAACACCGCGCCGTCGTTCACCCCTGGGCACAGCACGACCTGGCCGCGCACCGCGATGTCGTTGTCGAGCAGGGCCCGCATCCAGCGCAGGCTCATCCCGCCGCGCGGGTTCTTCAGCATCCGCGAGCGCACCTCCGGGTCGGTGGCGTGGATGCTGACGTTCAGCGGGGAGAGGCGCTCGGTGATCACCCGCTCCAGGTCCGCCTCGGTGAAGCGGGTGAGGGTGGTGAAGTTCCCGTACAAGAAGCTCAGCCGGTAGTCGTCGTCCTTGAGGTACAGACTGCGGCGCAACCCGGGTGGCAGCTGGTAGATGAAGCAGAACTCGCAGTGGTTGTCGCACGTCCGCACACGGTCGAAGAGGGCGCTCGAGACCTCGGCGCCGAGCGGTTCGCCGGCGCGCTTGGTGATCGCCAGGGTGACGTCGAGGCCATTGCGGCGCAGGTCGAGCTCGACGTCCGCCTCGTCCGCGGCGAACCGCCACTCGATGACGTCGCGCGGCATCGTGCCGTTGATCGCAACGATCTCGTCGCCCGCGAGCACCCCCGAAACCGCCGCCGGCGACCCAGGTGCCACGCTGACCACCGTCGGGCGGTGCTGCAGCGCTGTGGACATAGGGCTTCGAGGTTACCGCCGCCGGTGGATCGGTAGCCTCGGAGCGTGGACGTCGAGCGGGTGCTGCTGGCCGAGCCGCGAGGTTTCTGCGCCGGGGTGGAGATGGCGATCAAGGCGCTGGTGTGGATGGTGCGCAGCTTCGACCCGCCGGTGTACTGCTACCACGAGATCGTCCACAACAAGCTCGTGGTGGCGCGGTTCGAACAGCACGGGGTGGTCTTCGTCGACGACATCAGCGAGGTGCCACCCGGCCGGCCGATCATGCTGTCGGCCCACGGCTCGGCGCCGGAGGTCGTCACCCAGGCCCGTGCACGGGGCAGCTACGTCGTCGACTCGGTCTGCCCGTTGGTGACGAAGGTGCACCACGAGGTCAAGGTGCGCGCCGGCCGCGGCTTTCGGATCGTCTACGTCGGCCACGCCGGCCACGAGGAGGCCGTCGGCACCATCGCCGTCGCCCCCGACTCGATCAGCAGGGTGGAGTCCGAGGCCGAGGTCGACGCGCTGCCCGACTTCGACCAGCCCGTCGCGCTGCTCGCCCAGACCACGCTGTCGCACCGGGATTGGGAGGATGTCGCCGTCGCGGTGACCCGCCGCTTCCCCGACGCCTGGACGCCGGGGCGCAGCGACCTGTGCTTCGCCACCACCAATCGCCAGACGGCGCTGATCGCGATGGTCGGGCGTTGCGACGCGGTGGTGGTGATCGGCTCGGCCAACTCCTCCAACACCCGCGCGCTGGAGCGCCTGGCGTGCGGCGCCGGGGTTGCCCGGGTGTGCCGGGTCAACAACGCCGGCGAGCTGCCCGAGGACCTCAGCGGGGTGGTCGGCGTCACCGCCGGCGCGTCCGCGCCCGAGGAGCTGGTCGATGCGGTGCTCGCCCGGCTTGCGCCCCGCGACGGAGTCGAGCTGCTGCGGGTCACCGAGGAGGACGAGTACTTCCCTCCGCCACGCAACATCCGTGACCTGCAGCTGGCGATCGGCGCTTGCGCCACCGTCATGCTCGGCGGCAGCCTGGCCACCATGCCGGCTCCCGACGACCGGACGTTCGCCGCCAGCGACGTCCTCGCCGCGCTCAACCGCTGAACCCGCAGGTGGCGCCTCTCGGCGGTGCGCACCGAGGGGATGCGCCGCGCCGATCAGCCCATCGCTGAGCGAATCGCGTGCGAGCCTGCCGTGCCCTGCGTGACGCGGCAGCGGGGGCTGCCGCGTACCGTTACCCGACGATCGAGGAGGAGCACATGGCAAAGGTCGGGCCGCTCGACGGCATCCGTGTCGTCGAGCTGACGAACTGGATGGCGGGACCCAGCGCGGCCGCCGCGCTCGCGGACATGGGAGCGGACGTGATCAAGGTCGAGCCGCTCACCGGCGATACCGCGCGCAAGATGTCGCGACCGACTCGGCTGCACCCCGACGGCGCCGAGATCGACGCCGGCTTC
This sequence comes from Acidimicrobiales bacterium, assembly GCA_038213195.1. GTDB lineage: Bacteria > Actinomycetota > Acidimicrobiia > Acidimicrobiales > Ilumatobacteraceae > JAODBQ01. The sequence goes on from JBBQTN010000106.1 coordinate 8,248, forward strand.
CAGATGGACAACCGCGGCAAGCGCTCCGTCGCGATCGCGATCGACAAGCCGGAGGGCGCCGCTGTCGTGCGCCGCCTCGTCGCCGGTGCGCACGTGCTGCTGTGCAACCTGCTGCCGCAGCGGCAGGCGAAGTTCGGGCTCGACCCGGCCACGTTGTTCGCGATCCGTCCCGGTCTCGTGCACGCCACGCTGACCGGCTATGGCCTCACGGGACCAGACGCGGAACGTCCCGGCTTCGACGTCACCGCGTTCTTCGGGCGGGGGGCGATCACCGAATCGTCGACCGACGCCGGCGCGCAGGCACCCCAGCCGCGTGCGGCGCAGGGCGACCACACCACGGCCCTGGCGCTGATCGCTGCGGTGCTCGCCGCGCTACGCGTCGCCGAGCGCACCGGCGAGGGGCAGATCGTCGACGTCAGCCTGATGGCTGCCGCGACGTGGACGATGGCCTCCGAGCTGGCCCCTGTCCTCGTCGACGGCCGCATGCCCTCCAAGCGGGACCGCGACCACCGCCTGGTGGCGCTGGCTACCAGCCATCGCTGCTCCGACGACCGTTTCATCATCCTCAACATGACGGAGCCGCGGTGGTGGCCGAGGTTCTGCGCGCGCCTCGAACATCCGGAGTGGGTCGACGACGAGCGCTTCGACACGCCGCGCAACCGGCTGCGCAACATGCCGGAGCTGACCCGCCTGATCGACGCCGAGTTCATCAAGCGCCCACTGCTGGAGTGGGGCCGGTTGTTCGACGAGTCCGGGCTGATCTGGGGACCCGCTTCGACGCTCGGCGAGCTCGCCGTCGACGAACAGGCCACGGCGGCCGGTGTGTTCCCGGAGATCACGGTCGCCGAGGGGACGTTCCGCACCGTCGCGGTGCCGATGCGCATCGACGGCGCTGACATCCGCCCACGTGGGCCTGCCCCGGCGATCGGCGAGCACACGCTCGAGGTGCTGCGCGAGGTCGGGATCGGCGACGAGGAGATCTCCAACCTCGATGCTGCTGGTGCGATCGTGCTCGCCCCCGGGACCCAGTTCTAGCGGGCGTCGTCCGCCGGATCGGTTGCGTGTCGCCGGGGCCGCCACAACGACGCCAGCGCCGGATCCAGCACCAGCAGCAGGAGCGGCCACACACCTGCGCCGGGGATGGTCGCGGCGAACAGCAGCGCCAGGGCGAACAGCCCGGTGGTGATCAGGCCCTCCGACGGCGGCCCATGATCGTCAGTTGCGCGGGACCTGGCTCCAGGGCACCTCGCGGTCGACACGGACATCGCCGGGCAGGCCGAGGACACGCTCGCCGAGGATGTTCTTCATCACTTCGGTGGTGCCCCCCTCGATCGAGTTGGCCCTGCTGCGCAGGAACGCCTTCTGCAGCGTCTCGAAACCTCCGGCCACGTCCGGGCGGATCATCTCGTAGCTGCCGTAGAGCATGCCGTCGGCGCCGAGCACGTCCATCGTCTTGGCGTAGATGTCCTTGTTCAGGTCCGCAGAGGCCATCTTGCCGATCGAACCCTCCGGGCCCGGATCACCCATCTTGCGGTTCTGGTTGGCGCGGATGTTGGTGAGGCGGAGGATCTCGGCGCGGATCCACAGCTTCATCACCTCGTCCAGCTCGGCGGGATCCTTGCGGTCGGCCGGCAGGTCCTGCCACGCCTTGATCAGGTGCCCGATCGTGCCGCTGCCGCGCAGCGGGATCGTGCCACCGATCGACACCCGCTCGTTCATCAGCGTGGTCAGCGAGACCCGCCACCCGTCGCCGGGGCTGCCGAGCATCTCGCTCTCGGGGATGCGCGTGTCGGTGAAGTAGACCTCGTTGAACTCGGCCTCGCCGGTCATCTGCCGCAGCGGGCGGACCTCGACGGTCGGTGCGTGCATGTCGACCACGAACGCGGTGAGCCCGGCGTGCTTGACCGCCTCCGGATTGGTCCGCACCACGAGGAGGCCCCAGCGGGCGAGGTGGGCCAGCGTCGTCCACACCTTCTGGCCGTTGCAGATCCACTCGTCGCCGTCCTTGACACCGCGCGACGAGAGGCCGGCGAAGTCCGAACCGGAGCCCGGCTCGCTGAACAGCTGGCACCAGACCTCCTCGCCGGTGAACAGCGGACGGAGGTAGCGCTTCTTCTGGTCCTCGCTCCCCCAGACGACCACGGTCGGGCCGCACATCCCGAGCCCGATCGGGTTGCGGAACACGGGGTTCGGTCCGCCTGCTGCGAACACCTTCTCGTTGATCACCCGCTGCAGCTTCGGGTTGAGGCCGAGACCACCGTGCCCGACCGGGAAGTGCACCCACGCCAAGCCCTTGTCGAACTGGGCGCCGAGGAACGTCACCGAGTCGACGCCCTTCGGCGGGAGCTCGCTGAGGAGCTCGTCGGTCAGATCGCTGACCCGCTGCTCGTCGGCGGTGACCGCCGGCTCGGTGATCGTCATGAGTCGATGTACTCCCTGTGCTGGTGAACCAGACCACGATAGTGAGATGCGGCCGGAAGCGCCGCAGCGATCGGGTGGATGGGCGGCTTCCGGACGCTCGACACGGCGTCGAACGTCAGCCGTCGGCCTCGTCGCCGGCGTCGGCCGGGCCGACCGGCTCGGAGACGTCGTAGCCTTCGGCGGCGAGGCGGGCGAGCAGGGCGTCGCGGATGCTCGCGCCGGGCTGGCGGGCCCGCTCGCCGGTGATCCTCCACCCGAGCCGGCTCGAGTACAGCAGCGGCGGTGCCTTGAGCCGTCCCGGCCCGACCTGCTCGACCCGGGCGAAGAACAGCTCGTGGTCGGCCATCACCATCCGTTGGAAGACCCGGCAGCGCAGCCACGCCACGCAGTCGCGCACGACGGGCAGTGCGCTGCCGGGGATCGTCTCGAGGTACTCGCCGGCGAGGTAGTGGAACCGCCGCCCGGGATAGGAGAAGTACTGGCCGACGTCGACCTGATCGCCAGCGAGGATGCTCACGGTGAGCTCGCCGCTGGCGGCGATCAGCGGATGGGTGTCGTGCTTGGGCGAGACGCTGGCCATCACGATCGGCTCCTCGAAGCTGACCTGGCAGACCCAGTGGCTGCAGTAGGCGCGCGTGATCCCGTCGTGATGGGCGCCGACGACCTGGACACCTTTGATCATCTGGCCGAGGGAGCGCTTGATCGTCGGGTCGATCATCGTCGGCCCGCAGTCGTGGTCAGTTCCACAGGCGCAGCCATCGCGCGTGGTCGGCCTGCTCGCGGCGCAGCTCGGGAAACGCACCACGCAGCCGGGCGAGGATCGGCAGACGGGCCTCGTCGTTGCGTTGTTCGAGCGTCGCGCGCAGGTTGTTGAGCACGCGCAGCACGATCGAGCGCGGCGGGGTCGGCCGCAGCATCACCGGATCGAGCGCGGTGCGCGAGGCCGTGATCCGCCGCCACGCGTCACCGATCTCGTTGGCTTCGTAGATCTGACCACCGTAGAACGGGTCGGCGAAGCGGCCACTGGCGTGATCGCCGACGATGAAGTGCCCCGGCAGGCCGACTCCGACGACGGGCACGTGGGTTCGCCGGCCGACTTCGATCGCGACGATGCTCAGCGAGATCGGCAGGCCGACGCGTCGGGCGAACACCTCGTGGAGGAACGAGTTGCGCGGGTCGCCGTAGTCGGCGCTGCTCCCGCGCAGCAGGCCGCTGCCGAACAAGCCGGCCATGATCCCCTCGAACGACGGCTCGCAGCGCGCCGCGAGCTCGTCCAGTTCGCCGATCACCGCGTCCACGTCGGCTCTCCGGTCGAACGCCGCACCGATCAACGTGACCAGCAGTCCGAGGTCTGCGTCCGCAGCCGGACCGTTGATCAGCGAGGTGAATCGAGCCGCCGGATCCATAGCAACGTGCAACGTACCGTCGGCTACCTTCCGCGGTCATGTATCCCGGCGCGTACATCGCGACCCAGCCCGACAAGCCAGCGATCATCATGGCCGGATCCGGTGCCGTGCAGACCTTCGCAGAGCTCGATGGTGCGGCGAACCGGTTCAGCCACGTCCTGCGCAGCGCCGGCGTGCAGCCGGGTGATCACGTCGCGGTGTGCATGGAGAACCATCCTGACTACTTCTCGGTGATCTGGGGTTGCCACTACGCCGGTGCGATCTACACCGCGTGTTCCAGCCGGTTGACCAGCGCGGAATTGGAGTACGTCCTCGCCGATTGCCAGGCGAAGGTGTTCGTCACCTCGATGTACAAACGGGATCAAGCGGCAGAGATCGTCGCCGCAACGGGCGGTGTCGATCTGCGGCTGATGCTCGACGGCGTGATCGACGGCTATGAGAGCTACGAGGAGGCCGTTGCTGCGCAGCCGCCGACCCCGCTCGACGAGCAGCGGGTCGCCGGCACGGACATGCTCTACTCCTCGGGCACCACGGGGTTCCCGAAGGGCATCACCCGGCCGTTCGTCGCGACGCCACTCGACGAGACGCCCGCCGGGGTGGCGGCGATGCTCGGCCTGCTGTTCGGTCTCACCCAGGACAGCGTCTACCTGTCGCCGGCGCCGAGTTACCACGCCGCACCGCTGCGGTTCTGCCTCGGCGCGGTGGGGTCCGGCTGCACGATCGTGGTGATGGAGCACTTCGACGCCGAGCAGTTCCTGGTGATGGTCGACCGGTACTCGATCACCCACACCCAGGTGGTGCCGACGATGTTCGTGCGGATGCTCAAGCTGCCCGAGGCGGTGCGCGCCGCGTACGACGTGTCCTCGCTGCAGTGCGTGATCCACGCCGCCGCGCCGTGCCCGATCCCGGTCAAGCAGCAGATGATCGCGTGGTGGGGACCCGTGATCCACGAGTACTACGCCGGCACCGAGGGCAACGGGTTCGTGTACTGCAACAGCGAGATGTGGCTCGCCCACCCCGGCACCGTCGGCACGCCGATCGGGTGCGTCGTGCACATCTGCGGCGACGATGGCGAGGACCTGCCGCACTACGAGAGCGGCGCGATCTACTTCGAGGGCGGCGCCGAGTTCGAATACCACAACGATCCGGAGAAGACCCTGTCATCGCGCCACCCGAAGGGCTGGAGCACGCTCGGCGATGTCGGCTACCTCGACGACGACAACTACCTGTACCTCACCGACCGCAAGGCGTACATGATCATCTCCGGCGGCGTGAACATCTATCCGCAGGAGGCGGAGAACGTGTTGATCACCCATCCGAAGGTCGTCGACGTCGCCGTGTTCGGCGTGCCCAACGAAGACTTCGGCGAGGAGGTCAAAGCGGTCGTCCAACCGGTGACGATGCCGGCCACGCCGGAGGGCGCCGCCGCCCTTGCCAAGGAACTGATCGCCTACGCCCGATCGCAACTCGCCGACGTGAAGTGCCCGCGGACCGTCGACTTCAGCGCGGAGCTCCCCCGCCACCCGACCGGCAAGCTGTACAAGCGCCTCCTCAAAGACGAGTACTGGAAGCAAGCGGGACGATCGATCTAGTCGTAGTCGACGTCACTCGCTCGCTTCGCCTCGTGGTCGGGACTGGCGTCCGCTCGCTCTCCTCGCTTTCGCCGCTCCCTCCGGCGCCTCGTCGCTAGCGCTTCCCTCGGCGCGCGCACGAGACGCCGCCGCGCCGCCGGGTGGTGGTGGGGGGAGCGTGAGGGGGGCGCTCCGCGATCCCCCCTCACAGTGGGCGAGCCGGCTCCGCCGGGAGCCCACCACACGCTGAGTGCGGCCGCAGGCCGCCCGAAAAATTCGAGCGAGCGCAGCGAGCGAGTGACGTCGACGAGCCTTACGTGAGTTCGGCGATGATCGGGTGGGACCGGGTCACTCTCGTGGTGGTCGGGTCGATGCCGGCTTTGCGGGTCAGCTGGCGCACGTCGTTGACCTGGCCGTTGGTCATCAGCGTGATCACGGTGCCGGAGGCGCCGGCGCGGGCGGTGCGGCCGCTGCGGTGCAGGTAGGCCTTGTGCTCGATCGGCGGGTCGGCGTGGATGACCAGCATCACGTCGTCGACGTGGATGCCGCGAGCGGCGATGTCGGTGGCGACGAGCGTCGTCGCCGCGCCCGACGAGAACGCGGCGAGGTTGCGCTCGCGTGCCGACTGGGCGAGGTTGCCGTGCATCTCGACGGCGCGGATGCCGTTGGCGTTCAGCTGACGGGCGAGGGTCTTGGCGCGGTGCTTGGTGCGGGTGAACATCAGCGTGCGCGGCGACCGGGTGGCCAGTTCGACGAGGACCGGGAGGCGTTGCTCTTCGTCGAGGTGGAACACGTGGTGGTCCATCTCGACGGGCGGCGAATCCGCCGCATCGACGCTGTGCACGACCTGCTCTGTCAGGAACCGCGCGACGAGCGAGTCGACCGCCCTGTCGAGCGTCGCCGAGAAGAGCATCCGCTGACCGTTGGCCGGGGTCCTGCCGAGGAGGCGCACGACTGCGGGCAGGAAGCCGAGGTCGCACATGTGGTCGGCCTCGTCGAGCACCGTGATCTCGACGGCATCGAGCTTGGCGTGTCCGCTCTGCACGTGGTCCTCCAGCCGTCCCGGGCAGGCGACGACGACGTCGACGCCGGCGCGCAGCGCGGCGATCTGCGGGCTGGCGCCGACGCCGCCGAAGATGGTCGTCGTGCGCATTCCGAGTGCCTGGGCCAGCGGCGCGATCACCGCGTGGACCTGGTTGGCGAGCTCACGCGTCGGCACCAGCACGAGGCCACGCGGCCGGCTCGGCTGGCGGCGGGTGCCGGAGGCCGACAGCCGTACGAGCATCGGCAGCGCGAAGGCGATCGTCTTGCCGGAACCCGTCTTGCCGCGGCCGAGCAGGTCGCGACCGGCGAGCGCGTCGACCATCGTCGCCTCCTGGATCGGGAACGGTTGGACGATGCCCTGCCCGGCGAGGACGCGCACCAGCACGGCGGGCACGCCGAGGTCGGCGAACGTCGTCGTCGACGTCGGCACAGAAGGCGCTGCAACGGACCGCAGGGTGCGGACCGCCGGGACCAGCGCGACCAGCGCCTGCGCGCTCACCTGGCCGGACCGGACATCGGTGTTGATGCCTGTTGCGCCGCCGCCTTCGCCACGCCGGCGGCGCGGGTTGCGCCGTGCCTGGTCCGTGCGACCGTCGGTTCGTGCGCTCGGCTGGGGACGGCCGCCGCCACGGGGTGCAGGCGCGGACGACGCGGGCCGGGGGGTCGATCTCACGGCTGCGTGCGCGGGCGATGCCGAGGACGACCCGGATGACGACTGCTGCGTCCGGGCCGGTGTGCGGCCTGGGGTGCGCGGCGTCGAACCGCGCTGGGGGCGCGCCTCGGCGCGCGAGGAATGCTGGGGGCGACCTTGCGCCATGATGGAGAACTCCGAACTGATGGGGGGCCGCTGAACCGTGGCCGCGAGCCTGGCGAACTGCCAGGACGTCACATCAGCGGGGGCGAACAGGGATGATCGCCACGGACAAGATACCGGGAGCGGAGGAAAACGGCATGGACCCCGTCCGATCGCAGCGCGGGTGACGACCGCCCGCCCGGTGATGCCCGGCTACGGCATCTCCACCGACCCTGCCGGACTGTTGCCGTGGACGTGGGCGCAAGAGCGGATCGAGCGCAGCCACGGTTACTGGCTGGCCACCGTGAACGCGACCGGCGAGCCGCACCTCGCCGCGCTCTGGGCAGTGTGGTTCGACGACGCCTTGTGGTTCAGCACGGCACGCGGCTCGCGCAAGGCGCGCGACCTCGCCGCGACGGGCCGGTGCACGATCAGTGGAGCGAGCACCGAGGAATCGTTCGTGCTCACCGGGGCCGTGGCAGAGGTGCGCGACCCGTCGACGATCGACCGAGTGCAGGCCGCCTACACCGACAAGTACGGCAGTGGGTTCCCCGATCCGGCCGCCAACCCGATCCACCGCTTCGAGGTGCGCACGGTGATCGGCGTGATCGAGCGCGGCGACGAGTTCACCCAGCGCGCGACACGCTGGACGATCAGCCGCTGATCACGACCATCCGGATCTCGGTCATCTCGCGCACGCTGTAGGCGGGGCCTTCGCGGGTGTTGCCGCTGTCGCGCACGCCGCCGTACGGCTGCTGGTCGGCGCGCCACGTCGGCACCTCGTTGACCAGCACGCCGCCGTAATCGAGCACGCGCACGGCGCGCAGCGCAGTGGCGATGTCGCTGGTGAAGATCGCCGCCTGCAGCCCGTACTCGCTGTCGTTGGCCATCGCCATCGCTTCGTCGACGTCGTCGTACGCGGTGACCGTCACGACAGGGCCGAAGACCTCCTGTCGGCAGACCTTCATCTCCGCCGTGGCCCCGGTGATCACCGTCGGCATCAGCACGCCGTGGTCGTCGAGCGTGCCCCCGACGACGACCGTCGCCCCGCCGGCGCGCGCCTCCTCGATCCAGTCCGAGACGCGCTGCGTCTCGTGCTTGGCGATCAGCGCAGACACGTCGGTCGCCTCGTCGAGCGGGGGTCCGACGACGAGCTGCTCGACACCTGCGACCAGTTCTGCGGTGAACGCCTCGGCGATCGTGTGGTGCACGTAGATCCGCTGCGTCGAGATGCAGCTCTGCCCGGCGTGGCTGAACCCGGCCACCTTGATCTTCGCCGCCGCGGCCTTCCAGTCCCCGCTCGGCTCGATGATCACCGGCGCGTTGTTGCCGAGCTCGAGGCCGACCTTCTTCTTCGGCGCACGCGCCCGGATCCCCCAGCCGACCGGTGGCGAGCCGGTGAACGTGATCAAGGCGATGCCGGGATGGTCGACGATCGCGTTGCCGACCGAGCCGCCGCCGCCGATCACGACATGGAGGTAGTCCGCCGGCAGCCCACACTCGTCGATCAGCATCGCCGCGAGCGCGATCGAACTGAACGGCGTCTGGCTGGCCGGCTTGAGCACCACGGGACAGCCGGCGGCGATGGCCGGGGCGACCTTGTGCACGACGAGGTTGAGCGGGAAGTTGAACGGGGCGATCGCGCCGACCACC
>JBBQTN010000107.1:0-17117 GCA_038213195.1 Acidimicrobiales bacterium
GGCCTCGCTGCGACCAGAAGGCCGGCGAGCGGTCGGTGAGTGGTGCGTGCGCCTGCTGCGGCACCGTTCACCGCGACGGCGCCGAACGGCGCTCGCCGCACCGGGGTGCCGGCGGGCGCGGTGTCAGACCCAGACGAGGTCGGCGTTGACTGCGTCGTCCCCGAGGGCGGCGGCGATGACGTCCGACGATTGGACGGCGAGCTCGCACTCGGGGCACCACCAGCGCAGCTCGAGCGGCGTCCCGCACTCGGGGTGGCGCGGCGGGATCGCGCCGCGCCGTCTGGCGGACCAGGCGGAGAACGCGGGCAAGATCGTTGCGACCTCGCGTCCGGCTGCGGTGAGGTCGTAGACGACCCGGCGCGGGCGGTGCTGGTACGCGGTGGCGACGAGCAGCCCGGCGCGCTCGGCGCGCCGCAGTCGGTCGGTGAGCACGTTCGGCGCCACGCCGCGGACCTCACGGGCGAGATCGCCGAAGCGGCGTGGCCCCCCCGCGAGCGCGGCGACGAGCAGCAGCACCCAACGGTCGCCGACGACGTCGACCGCGGCGCGCAGGTCGTCGTGCTGATCGGCCGGCGACGAGGTGCTCCCATCGCCGGGGCTCGGTGGCGATGGGACGCCCGGCCGGGCGGCGACGACAGCGGCCCGCTGTGCGCGTGCGGCGCCCGGCTGCGCCGGCGACGAAAGGTTGTGCCGCGCCGGGTTGACGTCCATCGACAGCAGTGTAGTGTCACTTGCAAATCACTAGTGACCGCATTGGGAGCAACGATGTCCGACCACCTCTCACACGACGCCAACCCGAACGACGCCAACCCGAACGACGCCAACCCGCACGACGCCGATCCGCACGCCGCCGATCCGCACGCCGCATGGATCGACGACATGGCGGCCACCATCCGCCGGGTCGACGAGGCCGCCAGGCGCTCGGTCGTGACCATCGGCCGCAACGGGAGGGGCAGCGGCTTCGTGATCGCCGCCGACCGGGTGCTGACCAGCGCCCACAACCTGCGCGACGAGACGGTCTCGGTGACCTTCGCCGACGCACGCGTCGAGCAGGGCAGCCTCCACGGCGCGGACGCCGACGGCGATCTCGTCGTCGTAGACGTCCCGACCGGCGATGCGCCGCCACTCGACTTCGCCGATGCCACCCCTGTGGTCGGGACGGCCGTCGTCGCCCTCGCCCGTGGCGGGCACCGGCCGCGCACGACGCTCGGGTTCGTCAGTGGCGTCGACCGTAGCTTCGACGGGCCCCGCGGTCGCACCGTACGCGGCGGGTTCGAGCACACAGCAGCGCTCGCCCGCGGATCGTCAGGCGGCCCGGCACTCGACGCAGGGGGCAAGGTCCTCGGCGTCAACACCCATCGGGTCGGCGAGGGCTTCTACCTGGCGCGCACGACCGACGCCGCGCTCCAGGCGCGGATCGCCGAGCTCGTCGCAGGACGCTCGGTGCAGCGGCGCATCCTCGGCGTCGCGCTCGCGCCGACGGAGGTGGCGGCCAAGCTGCGTCGCGCCGTCGGCCTCCCGGATCGGGCCGGACTGCTCGTGCGTGGCCTCGTCGAGGGTGGGCCGGCGGCCGCTGCCGGGGTACAGGTCGGCGACCTGCTCGTGCGTGCCGCGGGGACCGACCTCGTCGACGTGGAGGCGTTGCAAACGGTGCTCGACGCGCCTGGGATCGAGGCGGTCGAGCTCGGCATCGTGCGCGGCAGCGAAGAGCGGACGATCGTCGTCAGGTTCACTGTCGCGCCGGCGGAACCACCTGCCTGAGTCGCCGGCTGGTTGCGTCAGCAGATCCGCCGGACCGTCGGGTACGGATCGATCGCCGGCCCACCACCGGGGTGGACCTCGAAGTGGAGGTGGTCGACCGTCGTGTCGCCAGTGTGGCCGACGTGGCCGATCACCTCGCCTGCCTGCACGGCACGCGACGGACCGACCCACGAGCTGAGGTGGGCGTAGAAGTAGTAGGTGCCGTCGGTGGCGTTGAGCCCGATCGAGTTGCCGCCGAGGCTCGTCGAGTGCATGGTCGCGAAGCCGTCGGCGATGGCGACGACCGGCGTGCCGAACGGGCTGATCATGTCGACGCCCTCGTGGTGGCGGCCTCCCGGCCGGGGGTCGCCCCATGTGTCGCCGAATGCGTTCGTCCCGGCCACAGGGCAGACCAGTCCGCCCGTGGCCGGCGCCGGTGTCGTCGATGACGCCGGTGTCGTCGATGACGCCGGTGTCGTCGCGAGAGCGATCGTCGTCGACGGTGCCGCGCCGGAAGCTGGCGCCGTCGAGGCCGTCGCCGGTCCCGTCGTCGTGGCAGGCGACGCCCCCGGCCGCGGGGTCGCGATCGCGGGGATCGGGAGCGCCACCGGCGCAGCCGGCGATTCGGTCGTGGCACCTGTGCCGCCGCCGCGACTGCCCTGGACGACCGTCGCGGCTGACGCTGACGCCGCTGCGGACGACGCGCGGGCAGCATCTGCAGCTGCCGCCTGGTCGGCTTGTCGTTGCCGGCTCGCTGCGAGCTTGGCCTCGTAGGCCTTCTTCACCTCCGCGTCCTGCAGATGCTGCTCGAGCGTCTGCAACTGGCCGATCTGCGCGTCGAGGTTGTCGCGGGCGGTCTGCAGGCGCTGCCGGGCGTCGTCGTTGCGGGCCTGCAGCCGAGCGAGATCCTGCTGCTTGCGAGCCAGGTCGCGTTGCGCGGCGCCGACCTGGTCGAGGTCGATGGCGCCCGTGCCGAGGGCGAACTCGGTCAGCGCGCTGGTCTGCACGTCGGCCATCAGCGACCCGGTGAAGGGGATGCCCACCTGCGGTAACGCCCCGGTGTACTTGTCCAGGGCGATCCGTGCCAGTGTCGCTTGCAGCGCGCTGGCGGTGGCCGTGGCGGCATCGACGGACTGCTGCATCGCGGTCACCTGATCGGCGATGTCCCTCGATTCGTCGTCCAGCACCGTCCACTGCGCGGCCTGCGCATCGGCCTTGGCCTGCATCGCGAGGATCTGGTCGGCGACGTCGCCGGCGGACGGGCTGCCGCTTGCCGCCGCGCGGTCGACCACCAGTGGTGACAGGCACAGCACGGCAACGACGAGCCAGGCGGCCATCGCGGGTCGGCCATGCCGGGAGCGGGATCGAGGTCGCCGCGGCATGAGTTGGGGACTGTAGTGGGCACGCCCCCGACGGGTTCCGGCGCGCGCACGCTGTCCGGTGTGGATCCGCTCCCCGGAAGGAGGCGCGTCGAAGCGACGAGCAGGGGGGCCGCCGTGCGAATGTCGGTCCGGGGAGCTCGACCCGGCGGGCGCGACATTCAAACAATGGTAAACCGAAGGTCCAGTTGGGTCGCTGACCAGGTCGATCGCGACGATCGAGGATCGCGATGCGCCGTTGCGCACCACTGCGACGCACCGGGCGCACTACTGTCTGCACATGTCGCGGATCGCCGTTCTCTCTGCCGCGTGCGGCGTCGTGCTCGTCGTGCTCGCCGGATGCAGCTCGAGTGCAACGAAGTCGAAGTCGACCACGACCACGATCGGCGGAGGGCCGGTGACGACGACGTTCTTCGGCGTTGGAACCACGGGTTCGTCGACCACCCTGCCGACGACGGCGACGGCCGCAACCAACTCGACCGCGGTCAGCACGACCGCTCGGTCAACGAGCTCGACGACGTCGTCGGGGACGGCGACGACGACGGCGGGCGCCGGCACAGGCCGCGTCGTCTCCAGCCCGAGTGACAACGTGAAGCTGGGCGACAGCGGCCCTGGGGTCAAGCAGATCCAGACGGCGCTGGCCGCGCACGGCTCCTCGATTTCGGCCGACGGCAAGTTCGGGTCGCAGACCTCGGCGGCGGTGATCGCTTTCCAGCGCAAGAACGGGCTGAAGGCCGACGGCATCGTCGGTCCGGCGACGTGGGCCAAGCTCTCGGCCTCCTCGACGGCCTCCGCCACGTCGACGACGGTCAAGGGCACCACGGCCACGACGGTCAAGGGCGCCACGACCACGACGGTCAAGGGCGCGACCACCACGACCGTGAAGGCGACGACCACCACCGCGTGACGAGTGCACGATGAGTGAGCGCCGCGAGCGAATCATCGAGCAGGGCTGGACTGGATCGTGACGTAGCACGGCTCGTTGCCGATGCGGCGAACGCCGTCGGGAGCTGTGGGTCCCCCGTGGCGGCGGCTTCCCCGAACTCGATGCCGAGCGCCACCGCGACGCCGACGGCGGGCACGGCCGGCGCGATCCGCCACCCGACCCGGAGGCGGCGCCGGCCTGTTCGTACGTTCAGGCCGCCCGGCGCGCCGCCGCCAGCTCTGCGAGTGCGGCGTACGACGCCGCGGCGCCGGCGTGGGTGCGCGGCCCGTAGTTGCCGTCGGCGTGGCCGACGTTGAACGGTTGCAGGTTCTCTTGCCATGCAGCCACGGCCTGGGCTGTCACGTCGTCGTAGCAATCGTGGACCTCTGCCTTGTAGTAGCCCCAGAACGCGAGGACCTGCTGCAGCAACGTGACGGGCGCACCGCTGTCGTTCGGCCCGAGCGGCCACTGCGGAAGCTCGCCCGTCTGCGACGGCGGCGCCACGGCGACCGGCGTGCCGGCGCCGGCGAGCACCTCATGGACCGTGGCGGTGTGCAGTGCGGAGTTCGGATGCACCTCGAAGTGCAGCCATCCCGCCCACGCGGCGCCCATCCCGTTGCCGGGCTTCTGCCGCTTCCAGCCGGGGCCGATCGAGGGCCGATCGCAACGCCAGATCCGGCATTGCACGTAATCATGGATCGCCTGGATGCCGAGGACCTCGAAGTTGGCGATCGTGAACGCGATTGCCGCATCGGCCGTCTCCCGCCCGGGACCCGGGTTCTCGTACCGCCAATCCCACGCGCGACCAACGGCGTGGACGGAAAGGGTGGTTCCGCCGCGGATATCACGGATCCCGAACGCGCCGAGATCGAGGCCGCCTGGAAACGTGTCCAGAACGTATTGCTTCCAATTGAGGATGCCGACAGTCGGCCCTTTCGAGGGGACATCTCCGGCGGGAACGTAGGTCAGCATGATCAGTCGTCCTCCATCGGGTCGTCTTCTTCTGGTTCGCCGTCGTAATCGTCACCGATGGCCCGAGGGTCCATCTCGACGTGGGAATCGGACATTCCATTCTCCTTGTGCTGAGCCGGCGAGCGTGCCGCCGGAATCGGTGAGCCGCTGTGATGGCGGCCCTTGTGCTCGTGCGCCCATCTGGGGGTGCGTGCTGAGTGTGCGCTCGTCCTTGTCGCCCTTGACGAAATTGGACGGAGCTGGACGAAATGAGCGCGAAGATGGTGGCGACGCGGCCACGTCGATTTGCAGCGAGGGCCCTCGACGCGATGGTTCCGTCGACGATCCGCCGTGTTCACCGAGGAGGTTGTGGAGTGGGAGCGCTGCCGTCGGCGATGGTGCCCGAGGGGCCCGTGCGCACGCTGTTCTCCCGGCTGCACGAACTGCACCACCGGGCGGGTTGGCCGAGCCTGCGCGACATGGCCAAAGAGGTCGGGTGCAGCCCGACCACGATCTCGGCCGCGTTCTCCCGCCCCGTCGTGCCGCGGTGGGGTCTGCTCGAGCTGATCGTCGAGACGCTGGGCGGCGACACGGCGACGTTCCACCGGCTCTGGCTGGACGCCAGCCATGCCGGCGAGATCGTTCTCGCCGAGACGGCTCGCCCCTCGGTCGACCTCGGCGTCGCCGATCTCGCCGCTGTGCCCCACCAGCTCCCCGCTGACGTATCGGCGTTCGAAGGTCGGGCGGACGAGCTCGCCGAGCTGGACGAGTTGATCGCGACCCACACCAGCGCGGTGATCAGCGGGACGGCGGGTGTCGGCAAGACGGCCCTCGCTGTGCACTGGGCGCAGCGCGCCGCCGGCGCGTTCCCGGCGGGCCAGCTGTACCTCGACCTGCGCGGGTACGACCCGGCTCGTCCGATCTCAGCGGCGGCCGCGCTGGAGTCGATGCTGCGATCACTCGGCGTGAACGGCGCGGCGATCCCGCAGGAGCAGGCCGACCGGGCCGCCCACTACCGGACGACGGTGGCCGGCCGGAGGCTGCTGATCGTGCTGGACAACGCCAACTCCGTCGAGCAGGTGCGCGATCTGTTGCCGGGCGGGCCGCCATGCTTCGTGCTGATCACCAGCCGGGACACGATGCGCGGCCTCGTCGCCCGCCACGGCGCGGCGCGGATCAACCTCGACCTGCTGCCGACCGATGAATCGGTCGCCTTGCTGCGGAGGTTGGTCGGCCGGCGCGTCGACGAGGAGCCGCAAGCGGCGACCAACCTCGCCCAGCGGTGTGCCCGATTGCCGCTCGCGCTGCGCATCGCTGCCGAGTTGGCCAATGGCCGGCCCGCGCGCCCCCTCGCCGACCTGCTCGCCGAGCTCGACGCGACGTCGGGGCCGCTCGCTGCGCTGACGACCGGCGACGACGACTACAGCGCGGTGAGCACGGTCCTGTCGTGGTCGTGCGCCCACCTCAGTGCACCCGCGGCCGAGCTGTTCGC
Organism: Acidimicrobiales bacterium; assembly: GCA_038213195.1. Taxonomy (GTDB): domain Bacteria; phylum Actinomycetota; class Acidimicrobiia; order Acidimicrobiales; family Ilumatobacteraceae; genus JAODBQ01. The sequence goes on from JBBQTN010000107.1 coordinate 6,488, forward strand.
GCTGCTCGGCGTGCACCCGGGGCGCCGGTTCGACCGCCGCACCGCCGCCGCGGTGGGCGATCTCGGCCCTGGCACGGGGTTCCGACTGCTGGACGAACTGGCGCGGGCGCACTTGATCGAGGAGAGCAGCCCGGCGCAGTTCGGGATGCACGACCTGTTGCGCAGCTATGCGCGCGAGCTCGCCGCCGAGCTGGATGATGACGCACGCGCCGCGGCGCGCACCCGCTTGCGGACCTACTACCTCGATGCCGCGGCCGGCGCGGTGACCCTCGCGTTCCCCCACCGCAAGGTCGCAGCCGACACCGCCTCCCCGTTCGCCGACGTCGGTGCGGCTCGGGAGTGGCTGCGCGTGGAGTGGCCCAACCTGATCGCCCTCGCCGAGGACGAGCCCGGACGATCCTCGATCGCCGTCTCCACGCTGCTCGCCGACTACCTCGACGAGCGGTCGTTCTTCGATGCAGGGCGTGCGCTGCACGAACTGGCGCTGACGTACGCCAGACAGCAGGGCGACCGTCGCGGCGAGGGCGTCGCGCTCAACAACCTCGCCCTGATCGACCGCAACCGAGGCAGGTTCGACGCGGCCTTGGTCAAGCACACCGAGGCGCTCGCCTCGTTCCGCGAGGCGGGCGATCGCTGCGGTGAGGGCCGTGCCCTGCACGGCGTCCGCACCGTCCGCTGGCGCCAGGGCGACTATCGCGCCGCGTACGAGGCGCTGCACACAGCGGTCGACATCCAGCGCAGCACCGGCGATCGCGCGGACGAGGGCACCGCGCTGTACGGCCTCGGGATCGCCAGCCGTCGGCTCGGCATGTACGCAGAAGCCGAGGCGCATCACCGAGCCGCGATCGAGCTGCTGCGCGCCGCGAACGACCTTGCCGGTGAGGGCCGCGCGCTGAACAACCTCGGCGTGGTGCACATGTTCATGGGTCGTCACGAGGACGCGCTGGGCGAGTTCCGCCGGGCCCTGGAGATCCACACGCAGATGGACCGGCGCCTCGGACAGGGGGTCGCCCAGGACAACATCGGTTCGACCCTGCGCCGCATCGGTCAGCTCGACGAGGCGATGGCGGCCTACGAGGTCGCGCTGAGCATCTACCTCGACATCGGTTATCGGGTCGGCGAGGGTGATGCGCTGCGCGGGATCGGCGCGACGCTCGGCCGACTGGGTCGCCACCCCGAGGCGGCCGAAGCGCTGGGCAGGGCCATCGCGCTCGGGCGGCAGATCGGCGAGGTGGAGGTGACCACCGGTGCGTTGACCGATCTCGGCGAGGTGCAGATGGCGGCCGGCGATGTCGTCGGAGCGCTGCGCAGCTTCGAGGGTGCGCTCGAGCTGAGCGGGCAGGCCGGTGACCCGTACTGCACGGCGCGCGCCCTCGCCGGTTCGGCTGCGGCTCGCTTCGCGGACGGGGATGTCGCCCGCGCAGGCGAGCAGTGGCGCGCCGCGCTCGACCTGTTCGTCGAGATGGGCCTTCCCGACGCCGACGAGGTGCGCGAGCGGCTGGACCGCCTGCCCGTGTGAGCGAGCGACGCCGTGCCGAGCCACCTGAGGTCGGCCTCGCCGTCCGGGCACGCCACCAGCGCACGCCGGCGCGGCGTTACGTTCTGCGCAGCGAGGCCCCCCGAACCTTGGGAGAGCGATGACCGACCCTCACGCGCAGATCGACTGGCTGCTCGACTCCGATCCATCGATCCGTTGGCAGGTGCTGCGCGACCTCCTCGACGCCCCGGAGCAGGAGTGGAGAGCGGAACGGGCCAAGGTGGAGACGCATGGCTGGGGCGCGAGGCTTCTCGCGTACGAGGACGATGACGGTCAATGGGCGGGCGGCGCCTTCCTCCCCAGCGATTTCGAACCTTCGGAGTGGCAGGAGATCGGCCAACCGTGGACGGCGACGTCGTTCTCATTGTCTCAGCTCCGGGAGTTCGGTCTCGATCCCGCTTCGGAGCGGGCCACGCACGTCGTCGAGTTGGTCGGCGCCAACTCACGCTGGGATCATGCTGGTCAGCCCTACTGGCAGGGTGAGGTCGAGGAGTGCATCAACGGTCGGACCGTGGCCGACGGGTCCTATTTCGGGGTCGACGTCTCGTCCATCGTCGACAGGCTGGTCGACGAACGGCTCGATGACGGCGGGTGGAACTGTGAGCGGATCAACGGCTCGGTTCGCTCGTCGTTCGCCAGCACCATCAACGTGCTGGAAGGGCTCTTGGAGTTCGAGCGAGCCACCGGCGGCACACCTCGATCTCGCGCGGCGCGCATGTCGGGTGAGGAATATCTTCTCGATCGCAACCTCTTCCGTCGCCGCAGCACCGGCGAACCGGCCGACGAGGGATACCTGTCGTTCGTGCATCCGAACAGGTGGCGCTATGACGTCCTGCGGGCATTGGATCATTTCCGCGCTGCCGCCGCAGTGACCGGCGTCGCGCCCGACCGGAGGCTCGGTGAAGCAGTCGACCACGTTCGTGCCAGACGGCTGGCACAGGGCACGTGGGCCCTCGACCGGAACCTGCCCGGCCGGGTCTGGTTCGACGTCGACGACGGGCAGGGCGAGCCCTCTCGGTGGGTGACGCTGCGCGCGATGCGCGTGCTCAGATGGTGGGAGGGCGAGACCGTCGATTCGTAGCGCGATCCCGGACAGCGATCCCACGGCGCGGCGCTCCGGTTGATGCACCGTGACCCGTGCCAGTCACACTGTCGGAGGGAAGTGGGCAGGCGACGGAGGAGACGCGATGGAGTTCGGAGTCCTGTACGACATGCGCAACCCGCGCAGCTCGGGCATCTCGAACGCGGTGTTGTACCGCGAGACGCTCGAGCACATCGAGCGGATGGAGGAGCTCGGCTTCGACACCGTGTGGCTCACCGAGCACCACTTCATCGACGACGACTACCTTCCGTCGGTGTTGACGATGGCGGCCGCCGTCGCCGCCCGCACCAGTCGCGTCACGATCGGGACGGCGGTGTTGCTGTTGCCGCTGCACGACCCGATTCGGGTGGCCGAGGATGCAGCCGTCGTGGACGTGATCTCCGATGGGCGGTTGCGGTTGGGTCTCGGCCTCGGCTACAAGCTGGAGGAGTTCGAGGCGTTCGGCGTCGATCGCCGAGCACGGCCGTCGCTGCTCGAGGAGGGCATCGAGATCATCCGCGGGGCGTGGGCCGACGGGCCGTTCAGCCACAACGGTCGTCATCGGCGGTTCGCCGGTCTCGACGTCACCCCGAAACCTGTCCAGCGCCCGGGACCGCAGATCTGGCTGGCTGGGCGGGCACCGGTCCCCGTTGCCCGCGCCGCCACCATCGGTGACGGCTTGATCGTGGTCGGGGGACCGGACCTGTACCGCGACTACCACGAGGCGCACCGTCGCACCGGTCGGCGTGACCCTGCACGGCTGTGCATCTTCGCGTTCACGTATCCGAGCCACGACCCGCAGCGCGACGAAGCGCAGCTCGGGAGGTTCGCGTCGTATCGGATGGAGAACTACGCCCGCTGGTACGGCACCGCGGGCGATCTCGACTCGGATCGGAACCTGCTCCAATCCGCCGGCGCGGCCGACGCCGACGCGACGATGAGCTTCTTCGGGACACCGGACAGGGTGATCGACGAGCTCAAGACCGCCGAGGCTGCCGGTGCCACCGCCGCACTGTGGTTCGCGACGCTGCCGGGAACCACGCCAGGGGCCACGACCCCGCTGTTCGAGACCCTCGCAAGCGATGTGATGCCGGCCTTCCGCTGACGCGGTGCACGGTGGCCGGCGTCGAGATCCGCCGATGGGTCGGCGCCCAGTCGGGGTCATCTCACGACGGCGCGGTAGACGAGGAACTCCTCCCGCCCGGTCGGCTCGCCACCATGGTAGCCACCGACGACGGAGATCTCCGAGAACCCGGTCTGGGTGAGCGCGGCGACGATCTGCTCGCGCGAGTACACGTTGGCGACGAGCGGGTGGGTCTGATGGGCGACGAGCTCGCCGTCACGCCACTGCCATGCCTGCAGCTCGCGGGTCACGCGACCAGCGTCGAGTTCGATCGCAGTCACCCTGTGCCGGAGCGCGTATTCGAAGCCGTCGCGGCCGAGTCGTCGGTCGGCCGCTGGTGGTGGCGTGTCGTCGACAGGTCGGGGCTGCCACTCACGCCAGCGATCGCGGTCGAACTCGTTGACCTGGAAGTCGAGCGCGAGGACGCCTCCGGGACGCAGGTGCGATCGAATCCGCCTGAGCCCTTCGAGGTCCTGGTCTCGAGACCCTCCCAGTCCGAACGAGCCGCACATCACGATCATCCCATAGCGCCGGGGCAGGTCGAGCTGGTGGACCGGCTGCACGACGAGCAGCGGCTCGCGGTCCACCCCGGTCACCTCGCCCACTGCGCTGCGACAGGCCTCGATCATGTCGGCCGAGGGGTCGACGCCGTCGACGTCGAGGCCGTCGGCGACCCACGGCACGAGCAGACGGCCTGTCCCGCACCCCACGTCGAGCGCCGGCTGCCCGGCGGCGACGTCGGCACGGAAGAACGCCACCTCCGGTCCGTCGACGTTGAAGTTCGCCCACCACTGGGCGATCAGACCGTGATGCCACGTCGTCACCTCGTTGGAGGACACGCTCGACTCGTCCTGCACGCCTGCGACGCTACGCCCGCGCGACCGTGGCGAATGTGAGGTCCGGAGGGGAAGTGCCGCGACGTCGATCGCCGGCGGACTGTGGCGAGACCGGCCGTGCGGTCCTGCTCGCTGGCCCGGTCAACCCGCCAGTCGTCGGACCTCGATAGCGGGGACGTCGTCCCACCAGTGCGCGTAGCGCCGGTAGACGAAGGGGTCGCGCTCGGCCAGGAACGGGACGAGCCTCTCGGCCTCGGCGGCGAGACCCTGCCACGCTCGGGCAGGTATCTTCCGGAAGGCGGTGGCTTCGATACCGCCGTCGACCGGCCGCCAGATCCCGGCGACGTGGCCGTCGACGAGCATGGCAGGCAACACGTCGCCGTTTCTGCGGATCACCAGCTTGCGGTACTCCTCGGGCAGCATCCGACCCCGGTCGGCGTAGGCGAGCAAGCTCAGGTCCCACATCCCCAGCAGTCGCGGCGGCGCCTCGGTGTGCGCTTCGGGCAGTGGCGCACCCGGCACGTCATGCAGCACCGCGCCTGCGGGCCCATCGCAGACTTCGAGCGTGCCCGCCATGGCGTCGAGCGCGGCGCGCACGACCGGCCTGCGCAGCAAGGTGAACTGGGCGATGTCGGTCACCGTGGCCGGCCCGAAGCCCTCGAGGTAGCGACGCACGAGCCGCTGCACCGACCCGGCCGGGTCGCCACCGGGTGGACGCGACCTCGCGGTGACGTAGGCGGCGCGCTCACCATGCGTCCACGGCGCCCCGCTGGGCGCGTGCACCACGGGGGCGAAGTGGCGCAGCGCCCACCAGAGCCGCGGCACCGGTGAACCGAATCGCGCTGCCAGCCAGACGTCCATCTCGGCGTTGGTGCGCGGCTCGGCAGTGTGCTCGAGCACGTCGGGCACAACGCCGTCGGCGTCGTCGATGGTCAGCCCGGAGCTCTTGAAACGATCATCGTGCAGCCGTGCCGCGCGCAGGGAGCTGACCATCGCATGCTGAAAGGTGGGGTAATCGTCGTCGGCGACGGTGTGGAGCGTGATCCGCATCAGCGAGGCCTTGACGACAGAGTGATCGGCGTACGCCGCATCGAGGTCGGCCGGATCAAAGCCGGCAACCCGGTTCCACAGGGCAACGTAGGGCGAGGCGGGGCTCTGGGCCTGCAGGGCGACGACTCGACGGACCGCCTCGACGACGGTGACAGGTTCGCGCTGCAGCAGCATCTGGCGAGCCAACGTCGCCCGGTTGAGCCGGCCGGAGGTGAGCATCGCCACGTCGATAGTCATAGCGGCTCCGCGCCCCGAGGTCCGCTTCGGTTCGATGACACGTTGGCGGCGGGTGTCGCACCCGCTTCCTACAAGGCGTGCCTCGACCCCGTCGCGGCGTGCCCGAACTGCGTCTGGCAACCTTCGCGCAGCATCGTCAGCGTCGCCGACGAGGAGGTCACATCCGCGGGTACCTACAGCTACTCGGCGCCGAGCGCACGAGCGACGATCACGGCGGCTCAGCGGGGATGGTTCGGCGAGACGAAGATGCAGAACGGGTGGCCCGCCGGGTCGGCGAACACGTACAGCGGCTCCTCGGGGTCTGCCGACCGGTCACGCAGCATCGTGGCGCCCAGCGCGAGCGCCCGGTCCCGTTGCTCCGCCAGCGCTTCGGCGTCGCCAACGGTCAGGTCGAGGTGGAGCTGCTGCGGCACCTGCGGGTCAGGCCAGGTGGCGGCGCGCAGCTCTTCGACGCGTTGCACCGCCAACCGCGCTTCACCGGTCAGGTCGCGGAGCACGAGCCAGTCCTCGCCCCTGGGGTCCGGTTGCCCTGCCGGCGGGACGTCGTCGCCCGGTCGGTACACGTAGCCGAGAAGCTCACGCCAGAACTCGGCCACCGCTCGAGCGTCGACTGCGTCGATGGCGACGGCACGAAGCGCTGGAAAGCCGGGCGACACCGACCGATGATCTCACGTTGCGCAGCATGGTCGGTAGCGAAGGCCATCGCACCCGGGGCGGCGACGTCGCCAACCGTACGGTGCAGCGAGCACTTCGCGGCGAAACAACCGGATGGGAACTCTACGCGAGCGAGCGGCGATGCACCTCGAGCTCACGGCGAGCGCTCCGGGGGCTCCGAGTCGACGTTCCCCGCCACAGGTGTCGATCGCAACCGGCCATCCAAAACCCGCCCGACAGGAACGACCACACCTCACCGCACTCGCCGGCCGGCGAGCGTGAGGTGCCCGGCCGCCAGGTCGACGACCCATCTCCCACGCCCTCCACGGTCTGCCTCGCGGCGATGGTGGCCCGATGTTGCTGCAGGTCCACGGCAGCCCGCCACCGGCCCGGGATCGGGTGCGACTCCCAACCATGCTCGATACACGACGCGATCCAGTATCCGCCCGAGCCGAGCGACCAGACTGCTCCGCAACCAGCACCGCCGGCCGCGGTCAACTCGGTCCCATTCTCCATCGTCGGTGGTTCCCTATCACCCGGGCTGCGGCGCCACGTCAACTCTACGGCTGCGTCGACGAGTTGTCGCCGAGGTCCGCCCGAACCCCAGGTGTTGCCACACGGCTCACGCTCGACCGGTTCGTCGCCTCGCCGGCTCGGCGCGGACGTGTCAAGTCCGGCGCGAGCCGCCCCCGGGGTCGAGCAGCCCCACGAACCCACTTCGTCGCACTGTGGTCCCACTCCTGACGGCCGTGACGTTGCGACAGTGACCAACCCCTGAACGTCAGACCCTATGACATCGGTCACAGGTCGTGCATCATCTGGGACGATCCCGCGTTGCAGATGCCCGTCGGAACCGTCCCAGCCCGATGAGTTCGCTCCCCGCCGGGAGTCGTCACCCTCCATGGACCACACGATCAGCTTGGCCACCGCCGACAGAAGCCGTTCGCTTGCCTTCTACCGCGACGGGCTCGGGCTCGAACCCTTCGGCCCGCTCGCCGACGACGGCGTCCCCGAGCCGCTCCAGCTCCGACTCGCGCCGAGCGTGAGCCTGATGCTGATCCCCACCGGCGGGTTCGGCTGGGTCGCCGGCGAGGACCGGGTCGCGCCGCCAGGCGTCAACGAGTGCGTGCTCTCCGTCTACGCCCCTCACGAGGACGCCGTGCGGGCCCTCTACAAGGCCGCCCTCGCGGTCGGCGGAACCACCGTCTACGAGCCAGCGCAGCAGGAATGGAACGCCTTCGCAGCCCAAGTGGCCGACCCCGACGGGCACCTCTGGATGATGCTGGTAGCGCCGCCCGACTGGACCGACTGACCCCGCCCGTCACCTGCGAAGCGTGGCGATCGGGCACACGTCCCCAACGCCGGCTCCTCGTGGCTTGGGGCTCGTGGCCGGGGCCCAGGACCAGGCAGCTCCTCCGCCCAGGAAGAGAGTCGACGAAGCACAGCCGGTTGCTGTCTGGATCGAGACTGTAGAAGGATCGCTCCCCCACGGTCGCTTCGCGATCGGCGCGTCGTTCGCGACGTACAGCCGTGTCTGTGGGTAGTACACCGCGAGCCGCGTCAACTCGTGCGGGGCTCCCGCGAATAGGGGACATTCGCCGGCAGATCCGTGGTTGTCATCCGCATCACCTACCGCGCTGCCGGTCGGGTGGGTGATTGATCGCCGACGCCGAATAACTGATCGAAACGCGGGCAATCGGAGATGCCGCGACGCCATCGAGCCGGCATCGACACGCGTTGCTCGGACACCCGTGCTCTTGCGTAACCGATCACGCGACCACGACCACAGGAGGGCATGAGCATCCGACGCACCGCGACCACAACCACGGTAGTACTGGTCCTGCTCGCGGGTGCGTGCAGCAGCTCCCGCCGCACGACGACCTCGCCCGAGGTCGTGCAAACACACGGGGCGCCACCGCCTGCGTCCGCGTGGCCGGCAGCGATGCACGACGCCCGGCACTCGGGCCAGTCGGCGGCCGTCGGTCCCAGGACGGGTGCCGTCCGTTGGCAGCGGGACCTCGGCGGCAACGTCACACCCGGGCCAGTCATCGGCATCGACGGGTCGATCATCGTCGCCGCCAACAACGGCGTGCTGACGGCGCTCGACCCCGCCGACGGATCGACGAGATGGACGTTCGATGCTCACGACAGTTACGGCAACGACCTGTCGACCAGTGCCGCGGTGCTCGCCGACGGCACCATCGCCTGGCCGGGACCCGGGTCGCGCGTGTACGGCATCAGCGCCACCGGCCAGCTCAGGTGGCAGGTCCAACTCGACGGGTTCGTCCTCTCCCCAGCCGTTTCCAACATTCCGGGTCGCTTGTACCTCGTGACGATGACGGGCACGACGTCTGCGGTCGACGTCGCCGCCGACGGGAGCACCGCGGCGATCGCGTGGAGCCTGCGTACTGGCGGCGGTTCCTACGGCAGCCCGGCGCTCGCGCCCGATGGCTCGATCGTCACGACCTCCGCCGACGAGGTCGTCGCAGTCACAGACCACGGCACCGACGCGACGATCCGCTGGCACACCCGCCTCGATGCGCAGATCGAGGTGTCGCCGGCCGTCGGCCCCGACGGCACTGTCGTCATCGGCGACAACGGACACCGCCAGTTCGGGCTCGACAGCACCGACGGCCGCGTCCGGTGGACCGTCGCCCGCGGCGACGAGACCTACGCCTCATCGATCGTCACGCCGACAGGACTCGCTTACTACGCCGACCACACCGCGACCCTGTACGTCGTCGACGTCGCCACCGGGTCCCTCATCCGTTCCACCACCACCCTCGCGACGCGCCCCGGACGCAGCTCCGGCATCTGGACAGCAGCCGCTGTCGACAGCCAAGGCGCCGCTTACTACGGCACGCGCAGCGGGCACGTCTTCGGCGTCGGAGCGGACGGACACAAGCTTTTCGATCTCGACGTCGGCGGGACCGTCGACTCGTACCCCGCACTCGGTGCCGACGGCAGCCTCTACATCGGCACCTCCACGGGTCAGCTCTACGCCATCGATCCCGGCTGACCGACGCCGTTACAGGCCGTTGGGGTCCTGGTCGGTGGCGTTGGTGACAGTTCGCCACGACTCGGCGGTGTTCCCGCCGAGCGGGAACCCACCATGGTCGTCGAGCAGTTTCGCCATGTGCATCAGGTTCCAGGCCATGATCGTCGCGTTGCGGTTCGTGAACTCGCTGTGGTAGCCGACCGGAACGTCGCTGCCATCGACGAGATCGCCGTAGCTCGGACCCGGACCGATCTCGCCGATCCAACCGCAATCCGCCTGTGGTGGGATCGAATAGCCGATGTGCGACAACGCGAACAACGTCTCCATCGCACACGCCTTCACCCCATCCTCGTTGCCCGTGACCACGCAACCACCAGCCTTGCCGTAATACAGGTATTGGCCGCGATCGTTCGTGTCGCTGCTGTACGCGTACAACCGCTCGATCGCTAACGTCGCCACGCTCGACTTCACCCCCAACCAGATCGGCGTCCCGATCACCAAGATGTTCGCCGCCATGATGCGCGCGTGGATCGCCGGCCAGTCATCCACCTCGTCGCCCAAGTCGGTCGTGTTCTTGACCATCCCGAACCCGACCCGATGATCGAGCATGTGCACCAGCTCCACCTCGACACCCTCGGCGCGCATCACCCCGCCGACGCGCGCCAACAACCGGCGCGTGTGCGACTTGGTCGCGTCATGGACCAGCGAACAGTTCAGCAACACCGCCGACAGACCTTCGAACCGAGCCATCTGCTGACCGTACGGGAGAAACACCACCAGCGGTCGCTTCCAATGGGCACACGCACAGACGCGTGCCGTGGTCGCTCTGCGGCGCGGGCCCCGGTCGTGGCATTCACGGGGTCGATCAGGTTGCACCTCCGACAACTCTTCGACGCGCCGACGAACGTTGCTCAACTCGGCCCGCTGCACGGCTGATGGCCCCATTGCCGGCCACGGACGGTGGCCGACTTGACCATCGGGCAGCGGCAGCGGCACGACTGGACCAATGAGGATCGGACGAGGCTCGATGAGTATTCGCCCCCTCACCCCACGAAGTGCCCTCCCGGTGTGAACGGTTTACGTCTGTGCGACTCCGTCGTTCAGCCGAGAGGAC
>JBBQTN010000108.1:0-16989 GCA_038213195.1 Acidimicrobiales bacterium
CCACAGCCGACACGCGATCGATCTCGGGGCCTTGGATCTGATCGACTGACGACAGCGCGCACGACGCGGCGCTGCTGTCGACCACGTCGGGACGGGATGCGGTCGGATCAGTGGGCCTCTGCCTGCGTCGGGTAGCTCCGCCTGCCTCAGGTGCCCCACGCCGCTGATCGCCATTCTGAACAAGCCGGGATGCGCTTCAGCGGCGTCGGCCAATCTCCACGTGACGAATTCGGCGGTGCAAGCGGGACGGCCGACTCGTCAGCGTTCGCCAATCTCCACGTGACGAATTCGGCGGCGCACGCGGGGCTCCGACCGAGGTGGGGGCCGATGTGTGAGCGTTCGCCAATCTCCACGTGACGAATTCGGCTGCCGCGAACCGGGCCGCCTGGACGGCTGGCCACCCGTCGCCGATGCGGCAGTGCGTACGCGGCCCGGTTTCGAGCGTGATCGTGGACCTGGAGGTCCCATCCGGCTGGCGGACGAACCCGGCGCACGACGCCAGCGGGCCCCGGTGTTGGCCAGCCCCGCACGACGAGGGCCGGCCAGGGCTCACTCGAGTCCGGTCGCGTTTCGTCACGTGGAGGTTCGCCAAGCGACGGCGCCGGACCACGCACGCCGACTCGGAAGTCGCCAAGCCCCGCATCGAGATTCGCCAGGCACCGTGTCAGTGCCTCGTCGGCACCCACCACCGATTCGTCCGATTCGTCACGTGGAGGTTCGCCGACGGCCCGATCCGCCTCAGTGGCCGACACGGGGCGGTGCCCGCCCGTGTCCTGCCAGCAATCCGCACCACCTCCGGGCAGGTCCGGCGACGCGCCGCTGGCGCGCCGCCCGACCGTCACGGACGGAAACCGAGCGGACGGCCGACCAGGCGCGACGGCTGCTTGACGATCCTGAAGGCTGCATCGGCCCATTCGCAGACGTACCGGCGGGTGTCGCGAGGGTCGATCAGCTCCTCGAGCTGGAACCGGTTGAGCGGTCCGATCGGGCCGCGGGCGCTCTCGATGCGGTCGTTGATCTCGGCCCGCAACGCGACCGGGTCGGCCGCCTCGGCGAGCTGGCGCTTGTACGCCGCCTCGATCCCGCCTTCGGGCGGGATGCCGCCGACATCCGCGGCCGGCCACGCAACACGCATCGTCGGCTCCCGCAGCGGGGTCGCCTGGTTGTTCCCGGCGACGCCGAAGCTGCGCCGCATCAGCACCGTGAAGACGGGCACGCGGATCTGCGCGAACGCGACCATCCACGTCGCGCCGCGGCGGATCGTACCGGCGATCTCGTGCTCCAGTCCGACGGCGAATCCGGGGTTGTCGACGAGGTTGAGCAGCGGGATGTGGAACAGGTCGCACACGTCGAGGTGGCGGGTCAGCTTGTCGCAACCGTCGGCGGTGAGCGCACCCCCGTTGGTGTGGCGGCTGTCGGACGCGATCACCCCGACCGGGCGACCGCCGAAGCGGGCGAAGCCGACGACCTGGTCGGTGCCCCACAACGGGCCGATCTCGAAGAACGAGTCCCGATCCGCCATCAGCGCGATCGCGCGGCGTACATCGAACGTTGTCGTGCGCTTGCGCGGGATGATCGTCAGCAGCTCCTCCTCCCGGCGGTCCGGCGGATCGTCCGGATCAGCGGCCAGGACCGGCGGGGCCTCGAACACGCTCGACGGCAGGTACGAGAGGAACGCCCTCGTCATCGCGACGGCTTGCTCCTCCGTCTCAGCGAGGTTGTCCACCGAGCCGTTGCAGCAGTGGACCTGCCAGCCACCGAGGTCCTCCTTGGTGATCTCGTAGCCCATCGCGTGGCTGACCACCGGCGGACCTGCGACGAACAGCTGGGCGATGTCACGCACCATCACCGAGAAGTGACCGAGCACCGCCTTCGCCGCGCCGATGCCGACGACGCTGCCGAGCAGCATGTTGACCACCGGCACCGTCGCCAGCTGATTTGCGTACTGCTCGGACCCGAGGTGGCCGGGCAGGAACGATCCGCCCCCGCCGGTGACCCGCGGCTTGCCCGCCTGGATCGCGCCCGAGCTCTCCTCGGCACGGCTCTCCCCCTTCGAGTGCTGCTCGGGCACCATCGCGGCCACGCTGCCGCCGCCCGACGAGCCGTCGAGCAACCGCACCGAGGGCGCGAGCAGCTGGACCGACAACCGGTCGAGGTGCATGCTCTTCGCCCCGATCGCACCGTCGGCGTGACCACCGCGCGACGTGAAGTCGTCGGCGCAGACGACCGCTGTGCGCCCGTCGATCGTGCCCCACCCGCCGACGTGGTTGGCCGGTGTGAACGCCGACACGCGACCCTCGTCGTCGTAGCTGGCGAACCCCGCCAAGCTGCCGACCTCACGGAACGATCCGTCGTCGAGCAGCAGCGCGATCCGTTCGCGGCAGGTGAGCTTGCCGCGGCTGCGTTGGCGCACGACGCCCGGGTCGTCCGATCCGGGGGCGAGCCGCGCCGCGGCCAGCTGCTGGAGCGCGCCGACGTCGTCGAGCACCGGCAGCCACGTCTCGTCGCGCCTCGAGCGGGCCGGCGCAGCGAGCTCGTGCGCACCACCGGGCGCCACGACCGCGACGATCGTGTCTGCCGTCAACGTGTCGCCCGCCTGCAGCGGGAGCAGCGCCACCACCGTGCCGGCGCAGGGCGAGCTGACGACCGCCTCCATCTTCATCGCGCTGACCACCAACAGGCTGTCGAACGCCTGCACCACGTCGCCCTCGGCGACCCGGACCTCGACCACCGTGCCACCCATCGGCGTGCGCACGCCCTGCTGACCCGGGCCGGCCTCCAGAGGGGCGAACGCCGTGACCGCGACCGCCGCTGCGGCCGCCGCGCTGCCGCCACCCGCACGCCCCGTTATCGGCTGTTCGAGCAGCGCCAGCGGGCCACGATCGCCGCCGCGACTCGCGGGCGCGCTGAGCTCGGGCTCCTCGCCGAGCAGCGCGGTGCGCGCGTCGCCGCTGCGCACATCCGTGTGGGCGAGGATCGCCAACAGCTGCTCGCGATTGGTCGGCAGGCCGTCGAGGTGGAACTCGGTCACTGCCCTGCGGGTCCTGTCGACCGCATCGGCGACCGACGTCGACGTGGTCGAGCCGATCACCTTCGCCAGCAGCGGGTCGAACTGCGGCGGCGGGGCGTAGCCGAGGTAGCCGCACGCGTCGACGCGCACGCCGGGCCCGGACGGCTCCTTGTACGCGGTGAGCGTGCCGGTCCCCGTTGCCACCAGCCGGGCCTGCACCGCGAAGCCGCGCGGGCTGGGCACGGCGGCTTGATCGGCGAGTCCGATCGCGGCCAGCGACGCTCCCGCGGCGATGCGGAACTGCGCAACGACGAGATCGATCCCGGTCACCTGCTCCGTCACGGTGTGCTCGACCTGGATGCGCGGGTTGCACTCGATGAAGAAGTGCTCGCCGGTCTCCGGCGAGACGAGGAACTCGACGGTGCCGGCGTTGACGTACCCGGTCGCCGTCGCCAACGCGATCGCGTCGGCGAAGATCCGCTCCCTCAGCGCAGGCGCGAGGCCCGGGGCGGGGGCGACCTCGACCAACTTCTGGTTGCGGAGCTGCACCGAGCAGTCGCGGTCGAAGAGGTGCACGACGTGCCCACGTGCGTCGCCGAGGATCTGCACCTCGATGTGGCGCGGCCGGTCGATCAGCCGTTCGACGAACAGCGCGCCGTCGCCGAACGCGGCCTGCGCTTCGCTGCGGCACCGTGCGAAGGCCTCTTCCATCTCGGCGGGCCGGCTCACGGCGCGGATCCCACGGCCGCCGCCACCCGCCGCGGCCTTGAGCATCACCGGGTAGCCGATCTCCGTGGCGATCCGTTCGGCGTCGGTGGCTGACTCGACCGCCCCGGCGCTCCCGGCGACGACAGGGATGTCGAGCGAGGTGGCGAGCGCACGGGCCGCGACCTTGTCGCCGAACAGCTTCAGCGCTGCCGGAGGGGGGCCGATGAAGGTCACTCCGGCCGCTGCGCAGCGCTCGGCGAACGCGGCATTCTCGGCGAGGAACCCGTAACCGGGGTGGACGCAGTCGCAGTCGCTCTCGACGGCGACGCCGACGAGCGCCTCCGCGTCGAGGTACGCGGCGACAGCGTCGCCGGCGCGCCCGATCTCGCGCGACTCGGTCGCCAAGCGGGTGTGCAGCGACCACTGATCGACCGCGGGGAACACCGCGACCGACTCCATCCCGAGCGCGTCGGCCGCCTTGGCGATGCGGATCGCGATCTCCCCCCGGTTGGCGATGAGCACACGGCGATGACGTTCCACAGTTCCTCCTGCCGAGTCAGCCGGCGATGGCCGCTCGTCCTGTCACTGTCATAGCCATTTCCGCCCACCGATCGCGCCTCGGGCACGGACTCTCAGGCGTGGCTGCGCGCGACCGCCTCCGCCATCTGGGTCACCATCTGCTCGAGCAGAGCGCGGGTCGTCGCGAAGTTGAGCCGCACGAACCCTGCTCCCGTCGCTCCGCAGCGCGCTCCGTCCACGAGCACGACTCCCGCCGCTTCCGTGAAGAAGTCCGCTGTCGCCGCCGGCAGGCCGAGGCGGCGGCAGTCCAGCCACGCCAGGTACGTGCCCTCCGGCGGCGTGTACCGGACCTCGGGCAGGCGCTCGGCGAGCAGCTCGCCGAGCAGACGCCTGTTGCCGTCGAGGTAGTCGAGGACCTCTGCCAGCCACGGCCGGCCGTCGCGGTAGGCCGCCGCGTTGCCGACGACCCCGAGCGTCGACGCGCCGTGCGTTGCGAACGGGCCGAGCTGCACCATCCGTTCCCGGTCCGCATCGTTGGCGAGGATCAGCTGCGCGCACTTCAGGCCGGCGAGGTTCCACGCCTTCGAAGCCGACGTCGCCGTCACGGTGTGCCCCGCTGCGACGCTTGAGATCGACGCGTACGGGACGTGGCGGTGACCGGCGTAGACGATCGGCGCGTGGATCTCGTCCGCGAACACACGGCCGCCGTGGCGCTCGACGACGGCCGCGATCGCCTCCAGCTCGTCGCGCTCCATCACGCGGCCGAGCGGGTTGTACGGGTTGCACAGGATCAGCAGGTCGCCGCCTGCGGCGTAGGCGCGGTCGAGCGCGTCGAGGTCGTACACGTACCGGTCGCCATCACGGACCATCTCGATCTGGATCGTCGCCCTGCCGAGCCGCTCGGGGACCATCAGGAACGGCATGTAGGCCGGGACGGGGAGGATCACCGGCGAACCCGGTCGGGAGAAGTGCTCAATCGCCACCTCCATGCCCTTGATCACGTCCGGCAGCGGATGGATGTCGGCGGGTGACACCGACCAGCCGTTGACGTCGGTCTGCCACTCCGCGCACGCCTGCTTCATCAACGCGGCGACGTCGGGGGGGAGGTAGCCGAACAGCGAGCGGTCGACGGCGGCGCGCACCGCCGCGGCGACCTCGGGAGCCGTCCCGAAGTCCATCTCGGCAACGAATGCGCCGAGCCGGCCCGGGCCGAACATCGTCCACTTGAGGTGGCCGGCTTCGGCGAGCGACGCCGCAGTGACTCCGTCGAGCGCGAGTCGGGAGGCCACGATGTCGACGGTAGACGTGGTCGCCGGCGCGCAATGTCACGGCCGGATGAAGAGCGTGTGCCGTCTCGCCGCACGCCTTGACAGCCGCACGCCACCCGGGTTGCGTGGGAGCGTGGACTGCTACCACGCCGCGCAGGTGCTCGTCGCCACCGATCCCGTCGATCCCACGATCGTCGACGACGGCGCGGTCGTCGTCGACGGGACGACGATCGCGTGGGTCGGCCGCCGGCGCGACCTGCCGGACGTCGTCGCCGAGTCGGCGGTCCCCCACGAGCTCGGCGACGTGACGTTGATGCCCGGCCTGATCGACAGCCACGTCCACCTCGGCTTCGACGGCGGCCCCGATCCCGTGGCGCGGATGAAGTCCGAGACCGACGCCGAGCAGCTCGTGCTGATGTTGCGCAGCGCCCGGCGGCTGCTCAGCGTGGGGGTGACGACGGCTCGCGATCTCGGGGCCCGGGCCTTCCTCGACGTCATCGTCCGCGATGCGATCGCCTGCGGGATGGCCCGCGGTCCGCGCCTCGTCACCGCCGGCCGGCCGATCACCGTCACCGGCGGCCACTGCTGGTTCATGGGCGGCGAGTGCGACACCGTGGACGACGTCCGCACGATGGTCCGCCTGCACCACAAGATGGGCGTCGACGCGATCAAGGTGATGTCGACCGGCGGGTTCCTGACGACCGGGTCGGCGCCGTGGCACGCTCAGTTCACGTTCGAGCAGTTGAGCGCGGCAGTCGAGGAGGCACATCGTCTCGGCAAGCGCGTCGCCGCCCACGCCCACGGCGTCGAGGGCATCCGCCGCGCCGTCGACGCCGGCGTCGACACGATCGAGCACTGCTCGTTCGCCCATCCCGACGGTCACCACGGCGTCGACCGGGAGCTGATCTCACGGATCGCGGCCGCCGGCACCTACGTCTGCCCGACCGTCAACCTGCGCCTCCCGGAGTCGGTGGCGATGCGCGGCGACGACTACACCCCGGCGATGATGTCGCTCGTCGCCGCAGGCGTGCCGATCATCGCCGGCACGGACGCAGGGGTCAACTTCACCCCCCACCACGGCTACGTCGGTGGGCTGTGCGCGATGGCGTGGCTCGGCGTGCCCGTCGACGAGGTCCTCTACGCGGCGACGGCGCGTGCCGCCGAAGCGCTCGGCGTCGGGAGCAAGACGGGTCGCCTCGTCGCAGGGATGGATGCGGACCTGATCGCAGTCGCCGGGGACCCGCGGACCAATCTCTCCGCACTCGCCGACCTGCGTTTCGTCGCGACGCGCGGCACGCCGTTCGTGCCCGACGAGCTGCCGTCGCTGGAGCTCTCCCCGGCAGAGCAGGCGGTGCGCAGCGAGCGCCTCGCGGCCGCGCTGGCCCGCCCGGATCTGACGGTGCCGACGGGCGCCCCCGCGTCGCCGTCGACATCAGTGGCTCACTCCTCGTAGCGGAAGCCGATCTTCATCATCACCTGGTAGTGGGCGATCTCCCCACCCTCGATGTGTCCGGAGACCTTGGTCACCTCGAACCAGTCCAGGTTGCGCAGGGTCTCGCTCGCCCGGCTGATCCCATTGCGGATGGCGTCGTCCAGTCCGGTCGTCGAGGTGCCGACCAGTTCGGTGACGGCGTAGGTGTGGCTCATGGGCATCGTGGCCTCCTGGTGTGGGTGACAGGTGCTGCTTGTTACCCCACGCGAGTCGTGCCAAACGAGTCCCGCTACCTGACGTCGGCCGCGTCGCCCCGGACGGGCAGTGTTGCCGACCAACGGACGTCGTGTGCCCATCCCCACCGCTCGAACGTCCTGATCAGCAGGGCGGACGAATCCAACTGGCGGCCGATCCCGTGGTTGGCGAGGCGCGGCTGGGCGTGGTGGTTGTTGTGCCACGAGTCGCCCAGGCCGACCAGGCTGAGCACAGCGATGTTGTGGCTGGCGTCCTTCGTGTCGAACGGCCGTGTGCCGAACATGTGGCACAGCGAGTTGACGCCCCACGTGACGTGGTGCAGCAGGAAGATCCGGATCACACCCGCCCACAACAGCGCGCTGAGCGCCGCGGAGAGCGTGCCACCGATCAGCCAGCCGAGGCCGAACGGGATCGCCAGCGAGGCCACGCACCACGCGGGGAACAGCGCGTTCATCACCACGATGTCCGGATCGGCGACCAGGTCGGCGGCGTGCCGGCGGGTGTCGGTGCCGCCATAGCCGAACAGCCAGCCGACGTGGGCGTGCCACAGCCCGCGCACCTGGCCGGCGAGACCCGCACCCGCTCCCTGCGGCGAGTGCGGGTCGTCGACCCCGTCGGCGAAGATGTGGTGGCGACGGTGGGTGGCCACCCAGCTGATCGGGCCACCCTCGTAGGCCATCGAGCCGAGCGCCACGAGCAGCAGCCGCAGTGGGCGGCGGGCATGGAAGGCCTTGTGGGTCAACAGCCGGTGGAACCCGATGGTCAGACCGTGCCCGGTGAGCAGGTACAGCGCGGCAGCGAGGACGATGTCGAGCGAGCTGACCGAGGTGCCCCACCATCGCACCGCCACGCCGGCGACGGCGAGGAACGGGATCCCGACGATCAACAAGGTGATGAACAGCGACAGCCGTCCCGGGTGCGGCGGTGGTTCGCCGGTCAGCTCAGCGGCGACGGGGCGGGGACGCTCCAGCGTCGATGTCGAGCTCTGTTCGGGTGCCATCCGGCGCCTCCAAACCAACAGGCGCCTGAGCGGCGCAAGGTCGGGGCCGGGGTCCTGGGCCGCTGCCACGCTGAAGCACGCGGCGGTACCTCATGTATACCCAGCAATCCGGCCCGATCGGGCGCGCCGCACGGGGCCGGGCACGCAGCGCATCCGCACTCAGTGGGACCGTAAGGTGGCGCACTGTGGCATTCCCGGACCCGCTCTGCTAATCTGCGCCCCGCAACTGGTACCGCACCCCGTCCAGACCACGCGCGGGCTGACCCGAGCAGCGCGCTGGATGGTGGAGCATGGTGGACGAGGGCAAGTTTTCTGTGGTTCTCAGCGATTTCGCGCGGACGTTGATCACGGACTTTCCGATCCAGAGCATCCTGGACGACCTCGTCGAGCAGATCACCGATGTCCTGCCGGTCACCGCAGCAGGCGTGACGCTGATCTCCGAGACGATGCAACCGCGTTTCGTCGCCGCCTCGGGCGACGCAGCAGTGCACTACGAGCGCTTGCAGTCCGATCTCGCTGAAGGGCCGTGCCTCGAGGCGTACAACTCAGGTGAGCCGTTGCTGATCCCTGACCTGCTCACCGAGACGCGCTTCCCGCGCTTCGTGCCGGCCGCTCTGGACGCCGGTCTCGCTGCGGTGTTCACGTTCCCGCTGCGTGATGGCAACGCCCGTCTCGGTGCGCTCGACCTGTACGCCTGCGCTCCCGGACCGCTCGACGAGCGCGACATCACGGCCGCCCAGACGCTCGCCGACGTCGCGGCCGCGTACCTGCTGAGCGCCAGGGCACGAGACGAGGCGCGGGCCGCGTCCGACCTGTTCCAGCACAACGCGCTGCATGATCCGTTGACAGGGCTCCCCAACCGGCTCCTCCTCCAGGAGCGGCTCGAGCACGCCGCGCAGCGCGCGATGCGATCGCACACCAACGCCGCGTTGCTCTACGCGGACATCAACCGGTTCAAGCTGATCAACGACACGTATGGCCATCAAGCCGGAGACGAGCTGCTGATCGCCGTCGCCAATCGCCTGTCCAGCGTCGTGCGATCCGGCGACACGCTGGCGCGGATCGGTGGTGACGAGTTCATCTTCCTGTGCGAGGACCTGCGCAGCACCGCGGACGTCGACATCCTCGTGGAGCGGATCAACGAGATGTTCGAGCGTCCGTTCAACATCGCCACCATCGAGGTGTCGATCACCGCGAATGTCGGCAAGGCATTCGCAGGACCCGGCGAAGACATCTCCAGCAGGCTCTTGGTGCAGTCGGACATGTCGATGTACCAGGTCAAGCGGCAGGGCGGTGTCAGCCGGCCGACCGTCGACCTGCGCGCACCCCACTTCAGCGGTGAGGATCTGCGGCTCGAGTCACGACTGCGCGCCGCGCTCGACGACGGACAGCTCGAGGTCGCGTACCAACCGATCGTCCGTACCGTCGACCGCACGATCATCGGTGTCGAAGCGCTCTTGCGGTGGTTCGATCCCGACCGCGGACCCGTGTCACCGATGATCATGATCCGTGTCGCCGAGCAGACGACGTTGATCAACCAGATCGGGGCCTGGATCCTCGAGCGCAGCTGTCGCGATCACGCCCGATGGTCAGCCGAGACGTCCACGTCGCCGTTGGATCTCGCCGTCAACGTCTCCGTGCGTCAGTTGATGCAACCCGGCTTCGCCGAAATGGTCGGCGACGTGCTGGCGCGCACCCGGATGTCGCCGACTGCGCTGATCCTGGAGGTGACGGAGAGCATCTTCATCGACGACAGCGGCGTCGCGATCAAGGTGCTGACCGACCTCAACGCCCGCGGGATCAGGCTCGCGCTGGACGACTTCGGCACGGGCTACTCGGCATTGAACTACCTGAGCCGGCTGCCGATCCAGATCGTCAAGATCGACAGGGGTTTCATCGGCAAGGTGGGAACCGCCTCGACAGAGCGGGTGATCGCCGCGGCCGTGACGAACCTGGCCCACTCGCTCGGGCTGACGGTCATCGCGGAAGGCGTCGAGGTGCAGAGCGAGCACGACGCCATCGACGCCATCGGGTGCGAGTACGCGCAGGGCTACTTCTACGGCCGGCCGTTGCCTGCCCGGGCGATCGCGGGGCAGGTCATCGCCGCGGCACGGGCGCGCGGAGCGGACTTCGGCCCCGTCGACGATGCCGTGTCGGCTGTCGCCAGCTGACCCGACCTGCGGTCAGTCGTCGGAGAAGAAGTCGTCGCCGAACGAGCCGAGGTACGACAGCCACTCAGCCGGACGGACTCGCGGGCGTCGGCCGGTGATTCTCGCGACAGCGGCTCGAAGGTGGTTCATTGGGGGGTCTCGTTCCGCCTGGGGGGTCAGTTCATCCGCAGTTCCCACATCCTGTCGGCTTCGAACCCGAAAACGGATGATCGCCGCAAATTGCTGTGAACAGGAACCACTCAGCGTGGTCGCCGCGTGGCGCTCAACGTAGACCGCGCACGGCTTGTTGCAGCCACTTCGCGTCGCGGAAGGCGTTGCCGTCGTAGTCGTTGTTGAAGTAGCAGTAGCTGTCGCCTCCCGCCGCGGCAACGCCGGACAGTCGCTCGACCCACGGTTGCAGCCGGCCTGGTCCGTACTCGCCGCGGTAGGGCTGCGCCACCGCGTCGGGACCGTGAAATCGGATGTAGGTCCACGAGGCCGTCGTCACGAACGGGTGGTCGGCGAGCAGGTCGTGCACGCACAGCGCGACGTCGTGGGCGTGCAGCAGCCCGAACACGTCGTCACGCAGCCAGGACGCATCGCGAAACTCGACGGCCCACCGGATGTCGGACGGCAGCAGGGTCAGCACCGCCGCCAGCCGGCCGACGTCGACCTTCCATCGCGGCGGCAGCTGGAACAGGTTGGGGCCGAGATGCCCTGCGAGCAGGCGAACCCGTTCGAGGTGGCGCGGCAGCCACCACTCGACGCCGATCAGCTTCTTGCGGTGGGTGGCGAACTGGCCGACCTTGGCGGCGTAGATGAAGCCGGGCGGGGCCTGCGCGTCCCAACCGCGCACGGCCTTCTCGGTCGGCAGCCGGTAGAACGTGCTGTTCAGCTCGACGGTGTCGAACTGTTCGGCGTACCAAGCGAACCAGCGCTTCGCGGCGAGGTCCTGCGGATAGACCACGCCGCGCCAGTCGCGGTACACCCATCCCGAGCAGCCGACGCGGATCACGCGTCGGTGTACCCGACCGAGGGCGGCTTCACCCCATCGCAGCGCCGAGGCGCCGGATCAGTTGCCGAAGTCCCAGCCGTCGCCGTGCTCGTAGGCCCCGATCACGTTCTTGGCGATCAGGACGCGGTGCACCTCGTCGGGGCCGTCGGCGATGCGCAACGTGCGCGCCCCGTGGTACATCCCGGCCAGCGGCAGGTCGCTCGACACGCCGGCAGCACCCCACACCTGGATCGCCCTATCGACCACGCGGGCGTACGCGGCAGGCACGAAGACCTTGATCGCGGAGATGTCGATGCGCGCCGCCTGGTCGTCGCGATCGGTCTTCTCCGCCGCGTTGATCGTCATCAGCCGGGCGGCGGTGATGTCCATGTAGCTGTCGGCGATGAAGCCCTGGATGAACTGCTTGTCCTTCTGCAGCCCGCCATGCACCTCTCGGGTGATCGAGCGCTCGACCATCAGGTCGAAGGCACGCCACATCTGCCCGATCGAGGTCATGCAGTGGAAGATCCGCCCGGCTCCCAGCCGGTCCTGGGCTGCTCGGTGACCGTCACCGACCCGCCCGAGGATGTTGCCCGCCGGCACGCGCACGTCCTCGTAGAGCACCTCGCAGTGGTCCGATGTCTCGGCGCCCCACACGCCGACACCGCGCACGATCTTCAGGCCCTTCGTGTCGGTGGGGACGATGATCTGCGCCATCTGCCCCGGACGGAACTGTCCCGTGCTGTCCTGCACACGGCACATGACGATGAAGAAGTCAGCGGCGAACCCGTTCGACGTGAACCACTTGTGCCCGTTGATCACCCACTCGTCACCATCGCGTACCGCGCTCGTCTTCAGGGACCGCGGGTCGGACCCGGCGTTCTCCGGCTCCGTCATCGAGAACCCGGATTCCATCTTGCCGTCGATCAACGGCAGCAACCACTTCTGCTTCTGCTCCTCCGTGCCGTACTTGACGAGGATGGTCTGGTTGCCAGAGTTCGGCGCAACGACGCCGAACAGCGCCCCGGCACCCAACCCGTAGGCGAGCACCTCGTTCATGTACGCGTGGGCGAGGAAGTCGAGGCCCATCCCGCCGTACTCCTGCGGGAGGTGCGGCGCCCACAGGCCTTCGTGCTTGACCCGCTGCTTGACGTGCTCGCGCAGCTCCTTCGACTCCCTGCGCTCCGCCTCGTCGGCGCCGGAGGATCGGCCCCGCCACAGCTTCTTCTCGTTCGGCAGGATCTCGTCGTTGATGATCGCCGCGGTGCGCAGGCGGATGTCGTTGATCCGTTCATCGAGGGTCGGAACGGGCTTGACGTTCATCGGCATGGCGGTTCTCCTGCGGCTCGGGCGACGTGACGTGTCGGCTGGCGCCGATCCCGAACCTAGTTGTCCCGTGGTGTCGCGCACGACGTCGCCCTGTCGCGACGCCCGCCCCCGTTCGGGAGCGGGTCGCCGCGACGGATCACGCCAATCGGGCGTGCTCGACGACGAGCGGCGCCGCTGTCGCCTCCGCCGTGTGGGTCGGGCTGGCGTGCGCGTGGTGCAGGGTCCGTGGCAGGTAGCGCAACACCACGAGCGACGTGCCGGCCGCGAGGGCGGCGGCGATCAGCACCGCGATGTGCACGCCCCCGAGGAAGGCTTCGTCGGCGGCGCCGGTCAGCGTCCGTCCGGCGCCCGCCGGAAGCTTGCGTGCGACGTCGAGCGCGCTCGACAACGACCTGGTCGCCGCCGCGGCCGCACCGGGCTGCAACGAACCGCTGGCCGCCCCACCGACTGCGTGCGCGTAGTGCGTCGCCGCGACCGAGCCGAGCACCGCCACGCCGAGCGCTGCGCCGAGCTCGCGGGTTGCGTCGTTCATCGACGATCCCGCCCCGGCACGGCGCGGTGGCACCGCGGACATGATCGCCGCTGTCATCGGCGACATCGTCATAGAGATCCCGACCATGAACAGGCAGAACCCACCGATCATCTGCAGGTAGGGCGTCGTGCGGCCGAGCCACAGGAAGCTGAACATGCCGGTCGCGGCGAGCCCGAGCCCCAGCGCGACGGCCCGGTTCGCGCCGAGCCGGGCGCTGATCCGCGGCGTCTGCGGGGCGACGACGATCATCAGCAACGCCGTCGGCGCGAGCCGCACAGCGGCACCGAACGCCGAGAAGC
This sequence comes from Acidimicrobiales bacterium, assembly GCA_038213195.1. Classification (GTDB taxonomy): domain Bacteria; phylum Actinomycetota; class Acidimicrobiia; order Acidimicrobiales; family Ilumatobacteraceae; genus JAODBQ01. Next base: position 13,497 of record JBBQTN010000108.1, read on the forward strand.
CGCGAACCAGTTGGAGGTACTGGGTGACGAGGAAGAACAGGCCGTACATCGCCAGGAAGACGAGGACCATGCACGCTGTTGCGGTGCTGAACGCCCTGTTGCGGAAGTACGACATGTCGAGCATCGGGTCATCGATGCGTCGCTCGTAGAGCACGAACGCGGCCAGGAACAGGGCGCTCACCGTGAACGCGGCGAGCGTCGTCGAGTTCAGCCAGCCGAGCTCCGGCGCCTCGATCACCGCGAAGACCAGCGCGACGATGCCGATCGTCGACAGGATCGCCCCGAGCGGATCGAGCGGCGACTCCTCGGGGTCACGGCTCTTGGGCAACAGCACGTAACCGCCGGCGAGCGCGGCGATCACCAGCGGCACGTTGATCAGGAACACGGAACCCCACCAGAAGTGGGCCAGCAGCGCGCCGGAGATGACCTGCCCGACCGCTCCGCCGGCACCGGTGACGCTCGCCCAGATCGCGATCGCCTTCGTCCGTTCGTGCGGCGGGAAGACGTTGATCAGGATCGACAACGTCGACGGCATGATCAGCGCCGCGCCGACGCCCATCACCGCGCGACAGGCGATCAGCTGCCACATCGCTGTCGACATCGAGGCGAGCACGACCGCCACGAGCACGATCCCGAGCCCGAGTTGCAGTGCGCCCTTGCGGCCGAACCGGTCGCCGAGCGCGCCGGTCACGAACAGCAGCCCGGCGAACACCAACGAGTAGATCGCGACCACCCACTGCAGCTGGGTCTCGGTGGCGCCGAGGTCGTGCGCCAGCGTCGGGAGGGTGACGTTGAGGCTGGCGTTGCCGACCGTGACGATCAGCAGGCTGAGGCACAGGACGCCGAGGATGTACCAGCGCCGCGCGTAGGACGGCGTGCCGGGGCCTGCGGGCGTGATGTTGGAGAGGCGGGCGACGGTCGAGGTCATCGCTGGTCCTGACGATCGGGGCGGTGTCCAGCGGCCGGGAATGCGCCGGGGGTGTGCGCATCACGTTCCATGTTTCGAGCTCCTTCGCATGTTGCCGGCAACGGCCACTCGGTGGGCACTCGCTCGGGGGCGCAGGACCAGCTGTTGCAGGGGATAAAGTGGAGGTCTTCCTCCGCTCCCACAACGTACCGGAGGGGTACCTCCGTTTGCAACGGACGCAGCAAGATGACCAACGAGATGCGACAAGCGACACAGACCACACCGACGCCGGACACGATGGCGGCACGGCCGACACCCACGGCGCCGACAGGGGCGCCGGTCGACGCGGGCCGTGGTGCTCTGCTGCTCGGCCGCCCGCAGCGCGCCGATGCGCGCCGCAACTACGACTCGCTGCTCGCCGCCGCACGCGACGCGTTCTCCGACGTCGGCACGTCCGCGTCGCTGGAGGACATCGCCCGTCGCGCGAACGTCGGCATCGGCACCCTCTACCGCCATTTCCCGACCCGACGCGAGTTGCTCGAGGCGGTCTACGTCAACGAGGTCGAGGCGCTGTGCCAGGCCGCGGTGGACCTCTCCGACCTCCCGGCGTGGGACGCGCTGGTCGCGTGGCTGCGCCGGTTCGTCGAGTACGCAGCGACGAAGCACGCGATCGTCGAGGAGCTGGCCAGCGACTCCGTGCCGTTCCGTGGCTGCCGGGCGGAGATCACCGCGGCGGGCGAACCGCTGCTCCGTCGGGCGCAGCAGGCCGGTGCGGCGCGCCAGGACATCAGCTTCGACGACCTGCTGCGGTTGTTCAGCGGGATCACGATGATGCCGTTCGCCGATCCACAGCAGCTCGAACGAGTGCTCGTCGTGGCGATCGACGGCCTCCGTGCCGCCGTACCGGCTGCCGCGGCGCCGCACACCCGCCGGCCGGCCGGCACCCGCTCCCGCTGACCGAGCGGCCGACCCCGGCGACGCATGGCAACGGCGGTCGGTCAACGGACGCGGTCGGTCAACCCGACGCGCACGCCGCGGTGCACCGGCCGAGGATCTTCAGCAGGCGGTCCGGGTACGAGGTGTAGATCCCGTCCACACCGAGCTGGACGAGCAGGCGCAGGTCGGCGTCGTCGTCGACCACCCACGTGAGAACGGCGATGCCGTGGGCGTGGGACCACGCCAACGACGCCTGGTCGACGAGCTGCCGCCCGTTGTTGCGGAACGGCGGTTGGTCGACGGTGACCGCGGGATGGAACGAGGGGTCGTTGGTGGCGCGCGCGTCGCGCGCCGCGTAGACGTCGCCCATGATCGCGCTGGTGCGGACGTCCGGGCACTGGGCGCGGAAGGCGATGATCTGCGGATCGCTGTTCGAGCCGACGAAGACGTCGTTGATGCGGTGGTACGCGCGCAGCAGTGCACACACCGGCTGGACCATCGCCGTCGACTCGTCCTTGAGGTCGACCGAGAGCAGCTTGTTCGGGAAGGTCTGCAGGACGGACTCCAACGTCGGGATGATCACCCCCTGCCCACGGAACGGGTGGGTGGTCGAGCCGGCCGGCGAGAACGTGTACCCGGCGTCGAAGGTGCGCAGCTGGGCGTAGGTCATCCGGCCGACGTCGCCGGGCGCACCGGTCATCCGGTCCAGCGTCGGGTCGTGGAAGACGATCACGACGCCGTCGGCGGAGATCCGCAGGTCGACGTCGACGACGTCGGCGCCCATCGCCATCGTCTGCGTGAACGCCATCATCGTGTCCTCGGGGTACAACCCGTCGCCGCCACCGTGGGGGATGACCAGTGTCCGCCCGGTGCGGAACGGGTTCGACGGGTCGGGACCGCCGGCCGCCGGCGACGACCCTCCCGACGACGTCCCCGCCGCTCGATCGGCAACGACGAACCCGACGGCAGCGGCGACGACGAGCACCACGACACCGAGGGCGGCGCCGAGGACGACCCGCCGCGTGGTGCGCACCCGTCCCCTCCCTGGTCGTCTCGTCGATCCTGACTGGGCCACCGTATGCCGGTCCGGTCGGCCTGCGGTCGCGGTTGGCTCGATGGGCGGTGTCATGCCGGCGCGTCGGACCCGCGCCGCGCCCGACCACGACGGGGGATCGCGCGATCCCGGCCGGTCAGGTCTGCAGGTCGAGCACCGTCGTGGCCAGCGCTTCCAGCTCCGCGGTCCAGTCGGCAGGTGGCGAGATCGGCCGCACCACGAACTTCGTGAAGCCGGCGTCGATCCATCGCCGCAGGCAGTCGCGCAGCGGCGCCGCCCCGGCGACGACGACGTCGCGCACGTCGACGTTGGCGCGGGCGGGCGGAAGGTCCGGGAGCACGTCGGCGAGCGTGTAGGAGACGTTGATCCCGAAGTGCTCGCGGGAGATCTCCCGCCCTGCGGCCGCGGCGGCGCGGTCGACCGCGTCGCGCCCGGCGACAGCGGCAGCGATCGTGATGGCACCGGGCAGCCAGCCGTCGCCGAGGCGCCCGGCGCGGGCCAGCGCCGCAGGCGCCTGGCCACCGAGCCAGACCTCCAACGGCTGCTGCGCCGGCCGCGCGTCGAGCACCAGCCCGTCCACCTCGCCGCCCGCCCAC
>JBBQTN010000109.1:0-16940 GCA_038213195.1 Acidimicrobiales bacterium
GTCTCGTCTCATCCCTTCGGCTCCGACGAGTTGGCAAGCATCCGTGCATCCGTGTTCACGAGGGACTGCTCGAAGCTGGAGAGACGGTGGTGAACCAGGAAGGAGCGTCGCCCGACCTTCCAGAGCGCTTCCCCGCGGCGCAGCGTCGGGAGGATCTCGGCCTCGGTGTCCGTGAGGCCGAGCAGCTCCCGGGTGAGAGGCAGCTGGTCGTGGGGCTGGGCGTAGATCACCTTCGTCTCCGTGTCCGCGAGCAGTCCTTCGGCGAGCCGAACCTCTCGGCTCCCTGCCGCCCCAACAGCGCGAAGGTCCGCAAACCGGTGCATGACCAGGATGATCTGCTGGCCGAAGGCACGAGACAGCTTCATGTTCGCCTGGAGCCACTCCCCAACGCCGAGCATCGAGAGCACCTGCCAGGCCTCGTCCACCACTCCGATCAGCTTGGCGCCACTGTCGCGGATCATGGCCCGGAGGCACGCTGTACCGCAGGCCATCAGGATCGGAAGCGCGGGGGAGTCGTAGACCGCCGACAGGTCGAGTACGACGAGCGGCGCGTCGAAGTCGACGCCTGGGCTGGTCGGTCCGTCAAACATGCCGCGCAGGTCGCCCGACACGAGGCGGCTCAACGCAAACGCGACCTGCCGGACAGTCTCGGCGACCGCTTCGTTGGACATCACCATCGCGCCGGCGAGCTCCTCGGTTCGCCGGAGCAGGATGTCGACGACCTCCGGAAGCGTCGGCTCGCTGGCTGGCTGGACGTGTGCTTCGCATGCGACGCGAAGCGCCTCGGTCAGGCCCATGACCTCCTCGGGCACGAGCGGCCGGCCGAGTGCCCCGGCGGCGATGCTCTGTAGGAGGTGGAGTTGGCCATCCCATCCGGAGGCTGGCGTAAGCGGGTTCAGACGAACATCTCCGCCGGGTCGGAGAGCGATCGGCTCGGTTCCGAGCGCTACCGCGAGCGGCCGGTACTCGCCCTTGACGTCGATCACCCAGGCCCGGCGTCCGAAGATGCTCTGTCGCCACAGGTAGGTCTTCACGAGCGACGACTTGGCCCGACCGACGATGCCCGCCACGAGCATGTTGGGCGAGGTCAACTCGCGTCCGTACAGCTCGAAGGGGTCGTAGCAGAATGAGCCGCCATAGGCATCACGACCGATGTAGACGCCGCGTCCGCCAAGCCCGCCCTCGGCGACGAACGGATAGGCCGCTTGGACATGGGCCGTCGTGGCTCGATGTCCATGACGGCCACGAGCGTTTCGAACGGTCATCGGAGCCCCCGACAGAGCGGCAGGGTGAAGGTGAACGCGGCGTCCTGCTCGCCGTAGAGCCGCTGGAGTTCCAACCGCGATTGCTGCGCCGCGTGTGCCACCTCGACGAACGAGCGCTCGAGCTGCCGCTCGTCTCGCGCCGACACTGTCACGTAGCCGGCGAACCGGATCGAAGCGTGACCGTCGGCCAGCTCCTGTTCCCTGCGAACGGCGGACTCGACCACCTTGCGCCTCCTGGCCGTCGGGAGGAAGCCATGGCGGCGCCGCAACTCATCGTCGGCAGCGTCCGCGGTTCGCGCGGCCTCGGCCTCGCGGAACGCGCGTGACGGAGGGACGGGCTCCATGGTGACCGACACAGTGCGGAGGGTGCTTGTGTGCATCAGCAGGGGTGCAAGGAACGAAACGCCGACGTCGCTCCTGGGCCACCCTGCGATCCATGCCGTCGCGTGCACGGCGCTGTCGGTGCGATAGCAACTCCAGGAGGTGTCGGCCGCCGTCGGGAATGTCGCTGACGCCGCCACACCTTCAGCTCCGGCGCCTCCGTTTGGTCCAGCCGCGAGCAGCGGTCGCGCGTAGGGGTCGTAGGCAACGCGGATGGCACGGGAGAGCATGCGCGGTCGGAGCGCACCGTCAACGGCCACGTCGGCGGCCGCCAACCGTTCACCGATCGACTCGAGCTCGCGGGCCAGAAGCGCCCCCGCGCCAGCGTCGAGACTGCCGCCCTGACCCATCTTCCGGATCTGGCGGCCGGCGCGATGCGCGTCGACCTGGACGCAGACGAGGAGCTCGTGATCTTGGGTGGCAGCGCCGGCATGGTCGATCAGTTCGAGATAGGAACGCATGACGGCTCCGTCGGCAGGCACGTTGGTTCGATCCCACGCCTCGCTCAGATAGCGCCCAATCTCATCGGCGTCTGCCGGTGCCGTCCGCTCGATCCACTGGATGCGCGAGATGGCACTCCCTTCGCTCGCGAGACCGGCGAGGACCCAGCCCCAGGATGCGATGCGCCGTTCCTGCTCCGCCCGATCCAGCAGCCCGAACGACGAGACGCGTACCGCCAGGACTCCGGTATACGTCTTGGCGCGCCCATCCTTGATGACCCCGATCTGCTCACCTCGGAGTGGCGCGCTCAGCAGCTCAACTCCGCGCAGGCAATCAGGGAGCGACAGCCTTGTGGAGGACATCTTGTCGGGCAGGGTTGGCGTACCGTTCGCCGGAGTCGTCGAGCGGAAGCGTTGCCGGCCGGTGAGGCGACGCAGCCCGACGGACGCGGCGATCGGCGCCCATTCCTCCGCTGACCGCCCGGCTACCGGGAAGAGTGCGGCCATGGTGGCAACCGCAATCAGGCCGAACGCCGCGACGACGCCAAGAGGCGAGGAGGTCGCGCGAATGAGAATCACGCCGACGGCCACCGAGCCGCCGATGAGCAGCACCTGGGCGGTGCGGAACGACCCGATCACCCCGCGTCGTTCGAGGGGTCCGAATCGGTACCGGCGCGGATCAGCTTCCGCCATCGCCGTGTCCCTCCTTGTCCGACTCCATTCGCGGCCGAGCGGGCCGGTCGGGGGCGGGACTGGAGCCCGGACCTGGTCGCGGGGTGTCCGGCCTGAGGATCTCTGTCTCGGCCCGCACGCCCTGGCTGGTTTCACCTGCAATCGGCTCGTTCGCGGATGACTGCCGATACTCACTCCCCGATCCGCTGTCACCCGCATTCCCAGCCTGTGCCGATGCCGCTTGACCCGGGCCGTACCAGTGGGCGTCGGCGGTTTGCCGGATGCTCTGGGCCGGGCTCCCCGAACCGCCGACGGAACTGCTGGGGCTCGGGAACTGATTCCGCAGATTCGCGCTGTGCATCGCGTGCGCCTCGACGGCGGGGATGAGTCGCAGCAGCGCGACGGGGCTCAGGGCGGCCAGGATCAGAATCGCCATGCCGACGATTAGCTGACCGAAGAAGTGGCTGCTCGTGCTGGGAGCGGTGACGATGCCGGGATCGCCTGGGATGCTGGCTTGCGCACTGACGTTCAGGCTGGCCAGAGCGGCGGTCGCCATGACCAGAATGACGACGATCGCGAGCTTCGAGAGAATGGCCGCAAGCAGCAGCTCGCAGAGTCGTCGCACTGCGTGACCGGCGGCCTCCCAGATCATGGCGACGAACGAGAGCGGAAGGAACACCGCCGCGACGTAGATCGCTGCCTCTCGGATGACCAGCTCAATCCAGAGGACGAGCGAGCCGATCAGCACGACGATGGCGCTGACAAACAGAGCTACCAGCGGCAGGTTGCCGTTGTCGCCCCCCTGCTCCATCGAATGCTTAAGTGCATCGCCGATCGACCCGAGGAAGTTGTTGGGGTCGTTCCCATGTCCGATGGAGCGGGCGAACTGGCCACAGAGATCGTCGGTGATCGCGAGCAGCAGTTGGGTGACGACCATCGCTGCGCCTGCGAAGACGAAGGCGAGCGGCAGGTATCCAAACGCCGCGCGGAACAGCATCCACCAGTCCTGTCTGATCGCGGCCTGGATGACCGCGACGGCGAGGAGCAGAAGCGCGACCTCTCCCGCGATCATCACCATCCGCTGGTATTGAGCCGGAAACCACCCGCTGGTGAGATTCGGGGTCGTCGTGGCGTTCATGACGGAGCCGATCCCGGTGAGCGCCCATGCCGCCGAGTCGACCGTGTCGTGGACTATCCCGGTGAATGCGTCGTTGGCGGCGCTGCTCACTGTGCCCACCGGGTCGCAGACCGCACCGACCGGGCCCCAGTCGCACGGATTGATCAGACTCGCCTGCGCCGGCTCGGTGCGCTGCGGGCTCAGGAGGAAGATCGCCGCGACCAGGCTGACGACGAGGGCGCGCCCGGCGACTCGGTTACGGGTGCACATACGCGAATCCCTTGAACTGTGGCGAGGCAGCGAACAGATCGGCTGGGATGCTCGGGACCTGGCTGGCCGAGTCGGGTGGTACGGGTCCGGCGTTCGTGCGATACCCGCTCATACGCCAGTCGCCACCTTGCCATTCGAGCGTGATGGTCGTGGTGGACCACGACGCGTCCGGCGGACGCGTCGTCGAACTGCCGACCACGCCCACCGACCAGACGCTGATCGATCCGTGTGCGGGCGAATACGAATCGATCCGGTACCCGAGCGGGGCGGAGCGGACGATCAACTGCGGGGCCGGTGAACTGCCGACGCCGAGGTTCTGGAGCGCCTGTGGCCGGCCGGCGTCCGCCTGAGACTTCAGATGCGAGTACCCGCCGCCGGTGGCCATTCGCCGCAGCAACGCGTCGTACGCGGATGGGTCGAGAAGTTGGGGGCCGGCAAGGGCGCCCAGGTAGTTCACCGCTGCGGACGCCGCGCCGTCCGGGCTGTGCGCATAGCCGACCGGCACGCCGGCGACGACGTTGGTCGGCCCCGCGTCGTCGGTGACGTCGGGGTGACTGGCTGGTGTCGCTGTCGTTGACGGCGGGACGCTCGCGCGCGGAGCCTCGACCACACGGACAGGCTCGTGGCCGAGACGAGATCCGGCCATGAGGCCAAGCACGCCTGCGATCACGGCCACAGTAATCACCGGCAGGAACCGCCATGAGCCGTGCCATCGGCTCCCGTCGTCGCTGTACGTCGTGACGCCGCGAGCCATCACTTCACCGTGTGACCGACGTTCTCGAAGAACGTGACGATGGCCGGCGCTGCCCCGATCAGGATCGCGCCTCCGGCAGCACCAAGCGTCCCTCGCCTACCAGAGGCCGAGTGCTGGTAGTTGCCCGAGTACGAGCTGAGCGCCCAGATCGCGGCCGAGGCGACCAGCCCCACCAGGCACGCGATCAGGCCCCAGAACATGAGGCCATTGGCCAGCTTCTGCAACGCGGCGCCGCCGGGCAAGCCGCTCGGGTCGGGAGTCCCGCTGACGGCGGCAAGAGAGAGACCTAGGATGGACATTGCTGCTACCTCCGAGGGTCGGTCGCGGAATGGTGGAAGTCGGCGGCAACGGTGGCCGCCAGGTTCAGGTACGCCTCTCGCGTATCGCGCCGAAGCTCCTCGAGGGTGCCCTCAATGCCGGAGGCCAGATGCGGATCCCACGGGATGTGGATCACCGACCTGCATCGGGCGCGGAAGAAGCCATCGATCTTGTCGACGTCGACGACCGTTCCGCCAGGCGGATGGACGGCGTTCACGACAACGACCGCCCTCCGCACCAGCTCGTCGTGGCCGTTCGTGCTGAGCCACTCGAGCGTCCGGGCGACGGCCCAGCCCGAGTCGACGGCCGGCGTCGTGACGACAACCAACTGATCGCCAAGTCTGAGGATCCCGCGGTTTGCCGAATCGAGGACGCCGGTGCCGGTGTCGAGACAAATCAGGTTGTAGAAGCGCTCCAGAATGTCGACGACCATGCGGAAGTCACCCTCGTTCAGCGCCTCCGTAATGCGCGGGTCATCATCTGCGGCAAGCACCTCCAGCCGCGAGGGCGCCTGGCTCGTGTAGGCACGAACGTCCGCGTACGTGCGCAGATGGTCGCGATCACGAAGCAGGGTCGTGATCGTCTCCGCGTTCTCGCGAAGCAGGCGGACGCCGAGCGTGCCGGCGTCGGGGTTGCCGTCGACAGCGATCACACGGTCGCCTCGATGGGCCGCAAGCGTATGAGACAGAAACGCGCAGGTGGTGGTTTTCCCGACGCCGCCCTTGCGGCTCGCGACGACCAGCTGCCGGCACCCGTCCACGGGCGCCTTCACCCGCGCGATGAGGTCGTGGCGTCGAACTTCCGCCTGACTCGGCCCCGGGTTCAGCGCCCCACAGCTGATCCGGTAGATGAGTCGTCGCATCCCGTCCATAGGAGCCGATGCCCGCGCCCGAACCATCGTCGCCGACGAGAAGTCGTCGTCGACCGAATGGTCGGCAGAGGCCGGGACAGGCTCGTCGCCGCCCGCAGCCTCGAGCGCGGGTGAGGTTCCCATTCCGCCGGATCCGAGTGGGACGGGCGTCTCCTCGTCCTCGGCGGTCTCGAACAAACGATGGTCGGCCATCGATCCTCCAATCCGAGTCCACTTCTGCGGATCTACTGAAGTGTCACGATAGCAGCGGATTCACAGAAATCCAACGGCTCTGGATAACGTCCTCTGCTATTCCGCTGAATAGGGCGCTACAATCCGTGATGGATCCCGTGGATCCCCGGACCCAGAGCGACATGGCCGATACCCCCACCGCACTCGGACTTCTGCTGAAAGCCCGCCGAGAGGCAATGCGGCATTCCCGCGCGCACATCGCCGACGTCCTCGGCATCCCGGCTGGCACGATCGAGGGATGGGAGCGAGGTCGGGTCGCCAAGCCGCCGATCACCGACGTGTTCCGATTGGCGGAGTACCTCGACATCCCGCTGGAGGAAGTACGGATCGCGACGCTGCAGGACGCCGAGCCGGTCCCCATCCCGCCGCTCCGCCCGTCCGGCGACGCGGCGCAACGTCGTGGTGACCCGCTGGTGGAGGCGGCGGTGGGTGCGTTCGGAGGACCGGAGCGATTGGCGCAAGAGCTCGGCACCACTCTGACCCAGGTGGAGGCATGGCGACAGGGCTCCGAGGTCGCATTCCCCGACTTTCTCCGACTCCAGGCGCTCGTCCTCAGTCGCCTCGCTCGCGACGTCACCAACTCCGAGGATGCCCGGGTCGCCGATCTCGCGCGCGCCATTCGCCCGGCGCCAGGTCAGAAGACGGTGAGCGAGCCATGAAGCTTCACTCTCGTCTCGCACCTGGCTACGACGTCTGGGGCCGATTCCACATCTACGAGCCGATCGTCGCGCTCGGGGTCGGTCGAAGTGGGGCGCGACTCCGCCGCACCGCTGCCCAGGCGCTCCGGCTCAAACCCGGTGAATCGGTGATCGACATCGGAACCGGCACCGGGCTCACGCTCCCCTACCTGGCGGCGGGGGTCGGGGCAACGGGTCGCGTGGTTGGCCTCGATCGGTCAGCAATGATGCTGGACGGAGCGAAGGACCGAGCGCCGGCACCTCCCCTCGAGTTGGTGGAGGGCGACGCGATGAAGCTCCCGTTCGAGGACGCCACGTTCGATGCGGCGATCTCGACCTACGGGATGACGGCCGTTGAGAACGTCGATCCCGCGATCGATGAGATGATTCGCGTCGTGCGGCCTGGTGGCAGGCTTGCGATTGCCGAGGTGCACTTCGTGAACTGGCCGACGCCCGCGGCCTTCAACCGCGCGGTGACCGTCGCACTGCACCCGTTCAACAAGTGGTACACCGAACGCGACTTCCCGGCTCTGCTTGCGAGTCGCGGGTTGAGCGCAGAGTCAATATCAACCGAACGACCAGCTCTGAGCTTCACCGTCGCGGAACGTTGACCGCGCCGCCGGTTCTCGGCTAACTCCCTTGCAGTGGTTAGCTTCGTCACCCAGTAGGGTTGCGCGTGGACGGTTGCAGCAAACGAGACGGAGGATCCGATGGCGCGAGGGCAAAGCGATGCCGACTAAGAGCGTGTGAATGCGTTGGTCGCTGGCGGGATGAAGCGGATGCAGGCATTCGCCGCGGTGGCAGAGGAGCGCGGGATCTCTGCGAACGGCGTCAGAGTAACTACTACAACGCCTCTCGAAGAGCCAACTCCTCTTCGACAAAACCCGCTCGGGCCGCTGGCCGGCGCCGCACCACGAAGCGTCGACCTTCGCGCTCAGCGCCTGACCCCGTGGCATCCAACGGCGCTGCGAGCATTGACGACCTCGCGGCTCGACTCGTCGCGAACGTGCAGGCGCTCGAGGTAGCGATCGCGGCTCAGAATCGTGAGCTCGCTGAGCTGCGAAGCCGGGTCGATCGGGCTCGCGCAGCGCTTCGCTGAGCCGCGCGACAGAGCTCTCAGGCGGTCGGACTACTCGTTCCCGCAGTCACCTCGCCGCTGCTGTTCCTCAAGGTAGTCGCGCACCGCGTTCGCGAGCGTGGATCCAGCCTCGTCGAGCAGTTCGCGGAACCGCTCCTCGACCTCATCGTTGACGAATCCGAGTAGGTCGATGAGGGCCTGACGCTCGTTCAACGCGCTAAGTCGGGCGGCGTCGCGCTCGGCGCATGCCGCCTCGAGGGCGCCGTATGTAATTTGAGTCCGGAGCCAGCCCCCGGCGACGATCGCGATCACGGCCGCACATCCGACAGCAACTGTAGGTCCGCTTCCGTCGTGGTAGCCGTAGGCGATGGCGCCGGCACTCACTGCCGCCGCCCCGAGCGCAATCGTGAGCGCCACGCGCGACCCGGCTGGGTGGCCCGGAATCCCGGTGGACGGAGCAAACACCAGTCGGTCGACCCGCATGACGACGAGCAGGCCTGCGCAGATCGCGATGCAGGCGCCCGTCGCGTAGAACATGTCGCTCCACCGATCTTCGGCGTGATGGTTCTGCACCGCTCCGTAGGCGTAGATCAGTGACCCGGTGTAGAGGAAGACCTGGCCGAGCCCGATCGTCGCGGTGGACAGCGGCACGCCGCCCCGGGCTCCGGCGGCCGCTGCCGCGATCAGCGTCAGCAGCAGGATCCCGAGGATTGGTCTGAACAGCGTGACCAGTGAAGTTGGCGTGACGCCGTTCTCCAGTCCGTGATTCACAAAGGCAGCGACGGCCGCGAATCCGGCGCCCCCGAGGACGACTGCGTCGGCGAATGCCAGGCGAAAGTGGATGCTGTCGCGCAGGGTGCTCACCACGCCGATCAGTGCGCAGACGTAGCCGGCGTCGATGAACGCATCCCAGGGGCCGAGGCTGATGCCCGGGCCGAACACGCTGTGGGGGTTGTTCAGGTAGTAGGCGAGCCAGAGGAACGACCCAGCAGCCCAGAGGTAGGCGCCGTACTTGAGCCACCCCCAGAGCTGGGCCTGGCCTGCAACCTCCGGATGGCGCTTCGCCGACCAGTGCGCGAGATAGGCGACGACCGGGACGGCAACCATCGGCACGTAGTAGGTCACGCTGAGCCAGCTCGATGGCGCCCCCGCGATGCTCGCGGTCGTGTAGGCCACGGCGAAGGCGAGCGCGGCTCCGGCCAGTTGGCGGTATCGCCGATGGCCGGGAATGGTCGCCGAGACTGGCTCAGCACCACGGATTCGTCCGAATGTCGACGCCACCCTTCAACCCCCTCCAGTGTCACGGAAGAGCGATCCCCCCGATTGTAGATCACCTGACCTCTGTAGATCCACTGCTATTCTGCGAATCCACGGTGAGCTGCGGAGGAGTCGGCCATGGGAGTCCGAGTCGTTGTCATCGGAGCGGGGGCGGCCGCCGCGCTCCTCGGTTGCCTGCTCGTCCTCGCGGTGGCCGTGGCAACCACCAGCGCTGTCTCGAGCCAACTCCCGCTTGCGGCGTGCGGCGGCGCATCGCTGCCTTCCCATGGCGAGACCGTGCTGGGAACGTCCTACGGCGGTTCCGGCGACAGCCCCCGGACGCGGGAGGGCCACGGTGCCTACGGCAGCCTGATCGGACACGCCGCATTCGCCGAGCTGAGCACGAACCCGGAGAATCCCGACCCTGCCTCGTGGGACTACAGCGCGCTCGGCGGACTCCCACCGCAAACCCTGCTCCGAATCTCCTTCCATGGCCGATCGGTCATCGCTGAGAAGCTCGACGTGGGCCGGGGAGGGCCGGCCCACCCGAAGATCGACCTCTGGTGGCAGACCGCCGCCCTCTTGGGCTTCAACGGCATGGGCGATGTTCATATCAATGCGGCGCCGCCGGGCGCTCAGCCGACACCGATTCCGGGTGGTCAACCGGCGTCTCCGTCAACCGCCGTCGCTCAGTGCTCAGCGTTCATCGGGGACGGCTCGGCCGGGTCGAGAGCCGTCACCGCGGCGCTTCGCTGGCTTGGCACGCCGTACTCGTGGGGTGGTGGGGACGCGAGCGGACCGACGCTGGGAACCTGCGGCCCAGCCGGATGCCAGGGCGCCCGCGTGCGTGGCTTCGACTGCTCCGGCCTCACGCTCTACGCCTGGGCGCAGGCAGGCGTTGCGCTCGCGCACTTCACCGGCGACCAGTGGAATGAGGGCGTGCACTTGGCGCCGACGATCGCCGACGTTGGCCAGTTGCTCCCAGGCGACCTCGTGTTCTTCGACATGGACGGACCACTTGGGCACGTCGGCCTCTACATCGGAGAAGGGCGCATGGTCGAGGCCCCGCACACCGGGGACGTGGTGAAGATCGTCAGCTTCACCAGTGGGACTTACGCCGCGACCTACGCGGGGGCTGTCCGACCGATGCCGCGATCCAGCCCCGTGGCTACCGGTGGATTCGCAGGATGAGCGCCAAGGCCCCGCGGTTTCCACCGCCTCGGTCGCACGGGAACTCGCTTGAGACTCTCGCCCTGGTTGCGCTGAGTGCTGTGGTTGCCGCTGGGGCCGTGCTGTGGCTGACCGGCGAGCTCTCGGGTCGGATCTTCGGCGGCGCGTGGCCGGGCACATCGCTCGCCGCGATGGGGGACGTCCTCGCTCACTTCCGAGGCCACGTCGCCAACCCGGCGGAGGCCTGGCCTCGTCCGGAGCGGCGGGCGATCCCCGGCCCGGTCGCGTTCTACGGCACGCTTGCGGCCGTGGCCGTGCCGCTTGCTGGTATCGGACTCATGATCTTCCGTCATCGAGCGCGGGCGGCAGCACTACGGCCGGGCGGCGCGCGCTGGGCTGGCAGAGATGACATCAAGCTCGTGCGAGTGGACAAGGCGCTTCCGGGCCGGCTGACGCTCGGCCGCGTGGATGGGCACCTCGTCGCGGCCGAGCCTCGGCAGTCGGTGATCGTCGTCGGCCCGGTTCAGACCGGCAAGACATCGGGGTTCGCGGTTCCCGCGATTCTCGAGTGGCAGGGGCCGGTCGTCGCGACGTCGGTCAAGACCGATCTGCTGCGAGATACCCTCGCTGCGCGCTCCGCGATCAAGGGCGCCGAGGTATGGGTGTACGACCCAACCGGTGGCACGGGTATCCCCTCGGCCGGCTGGACGCCACTCGGCCGGTGTCGCTCATGGCAGGGTGCGCAGCGCACCGCGTCATGGCTGGTGGGCGCCGCGCGCCGGGGCGGCGCGGGTGTCGAGAACGCGCAGTTCTGGTACGCGGCCGCGGAGAAGCTTCTCGCGCCGATCCTGTTTGCGGCGGCGCAGTCGGAGCAGACGATGGCGGATGTCATCCGGTGGATCGACACGCAGGAGGAGGAGCAGGTGAGGTGGGGCCTCGAACTGGCGGGAGACCCCGCCGCGATGGATGCGTTCTTGGCGTCCACCCTCCGAGACGAGCGAACCCGATCGAGCATTTACACCACGACCGAGACGGTGCTGACGGCGTTCGCCGATCCGGGCGTCCTCTCGTCCGCGACGGCGGACGAGATCCGCGCCGAACACCTGCTCGACGGTGGGTCGCACACCGCCTACCTGTGCGCCCCCGCCCATGAGCAGCGCCGCCTGCAGCCGCTCTTCGCGACGCTGATCCAGGAGATCGTGGCGCATGCCTACGAGCGTGCGTCCGAATCCGGCAAGCCGATCGATCCGCCGCTGCTGCTCGTGCTCGACGAGTGCGCCAACATCGCACCGCTTCGTGAACTCGCGACGCTCGCCTCGACTGGCGCTGGTCAGGGTATCCAGCTCGTCTCAGTCTTCCAGGACATGGCCCAGATCAACGCGGTCTACGGCCGCGATCGGGCACCGACGATCGTCTCGAACCACCGAGCGAAGGTGATCCTGTCGGGCATCGCGGACGCCCAGACGCTCGACTACGTGGCTCGCCTGCTCGGCGATGAGGAAGTTCAGAGCGTGTCGTCGACGAGTGGTGCCGAGGGGCGCCGCTCGAAGACCGAATCGACAGCGTATCGGAGTCTCGCGCCGGCGAACGTGCTTCGCGAGATGCGCCCAGGGAATGGGCTGTTGGTCTACGGACACCTGGCGCCGGCGCGGATCGCACTTCGACCATGGTTCCGAGATCGAAGGCTGCAACGCCTAGCCAAGCGGGCCGCGGACACGCTGGAATGAAACCCACGTGTGCGGCGATGCGGCGGCTGCCGAACGGCCGCCTCTCCGGTCGCTCATCAGGGCTAGAGGCCGCTTCGACACGAACGCAGAGCTGACGCAATGAGCAGCGAAGTAGCGATCCATCGGACTGGGAGAGGGAGCGGCCCTCTGTGTGACCTCGGGTGCGGGTATCGTTCGCCCATGCCCAAGACCCTCTACGAGTCGCTCTCTGTAGCTCCGGTCGGTGCTCAAGCGATCGGCCGAACCGAAGGCACGAAGACTCAGGAGACGATTGACCGCGATCGTGATTCGACGGATCTGGAGTTGCTGGGAACCCGATCTGCGAGGAATCCATTGAGAACGAGCTCGTTGTACCAGGCGTTTGCCCGCGGCGTGGTTGAGAGGAACACGCTGGGTGAGACGGTGAGAACATCAGCCAAGGAGACGCTCGACAACGACGTCGAAGCAGGTGGGTTTGAATTCGCGCTAGGAGCGAGCGTCAGCTCGCCGTATGGATCGCTGTCGGTGCCGGCTTCGAGTGTGGGTGGGCCTGGTCGCACTGAGTCGACACGCGACGCGCGCGAGACGCTCGACAACGACCGCGAATCAGAATCGCTGGCTCCTCTCTCGCTCGGCTAGTGGAAAGGGCTGTGCGAGCGGTGATCGTCGCACCGGTGGGGGACGAGCACGCGGACGCTGTGGGTCAGCAGATTCAGGACGATTTGGGTGAACTCGTGCGGTTCGATGCCGAGCAACTCACCAGGGAGCCGTTCATGGTCTTTGATGCCGGTGCCGAGCTAGGCGCTTCGGCAGCCCGGTTTGCTCTCGGTAACGCCACGGATCGTGGCTGGATTCGTCGTTTGGCACCGCCGGACTGGCGGCGCGACATCTCTCTACACGGGCATGATGGAGTAGTTCGGACGGCATGGTTAGCGCTACTCGGGGGGCTGATCGAGACACTTCCCGTTGAATGGCTGAGCCCGATGCGAACACTCGCGTCCGTTGAGAACAAGCTCGTGCAGTATCGCGCCGCTCAACGGCTCGGCCTCCCAGTGCCCGCGACTGTCGTGACAGGGCTCCCCGACCAGATTCCGCTCGCGTTCGGCGAGACCGTCGTGGTCAAGCCCCTCGGGCCCAGCGATTATGTGGATGAACACGGTGAAGCCCGGGTCGTGTTCGCTGCCACCATCGGGCGCGACGATCCCCGGCTCGGCCAACTCCACGCCGCGCCGTTTCTGATCCAAGAACTGCTCGTGGCCGAGCAACACCTGCGGGTGGTCGTCGTCGGTGAGCGGGTGTGGGTATGCGAGCTTGATGGAGAGAGTCGGCCGCTTGACTGGCGGCGGCAAGAGGAAGCTCACGACGCCTTCCTGCAGTCGACCGGCCACGCTGAAGTGCGAGCGAACGCTTACCGCCTGTGTCGAGAGCTCGGGATCGGCTACGCAAGCCAGGACTGGATCGTCACGCCCAACGGAACATTCTTCCTAGATCTGAATCCGAGCGGCCAATGGCTGTTCCTACCAGAGCCGGCGGCGTCCGAGATCACCCACGCGATCGCCCAGTGGTTGGGGGGGCGATGAAAGAGATCAGGACATACGTGCAGTATGTCGTCCTGCTTCTTAGGCCCGGCTCCTCCGCGCCGGTGTTCGATAGCGCCCAGGCCGAACCGCGCGAGATGACGGGTTGGAGCGAAGGCGAGCTCCAGATCATGGTGGACGAGGGGCGGCGAGAGCTCGACGCGATGGATGCGCAGCTCACCGAGATCCGGGGGCGCGCCCAAGCGGTGCTCACGATCGCGATCGCTCTGACCGGCGTTCTCGCAGGCATTGCAGGGACAGCCGACCACCACCGTGGTTCGCTCGCCCTGTGGGTGCTGGGTGTAGCCAGCGTTGTACTGAGCTCGCTTGGCACCGCGGCGATCATCACCGTCAAAGCGGACATGTCCACGATTCACACGGCCGTACTCAGCGGGTATCGCCCACCTGTGTTGGAGAAGCTCGCGGGCGACTACGCAGCCATGACCCGACAAGGTCAGAACACAGTCGCCACGAGGCTCACGCTGCTCTGGTTCGCGGTGCTCAGCCTGCTGGTTGGGGGCTGGCTGGGATTCCTGAGTTGGATCGTCGGTAAGTATTGGTGACTTCGTCCGCGACTTAGGACGTCGGACGCCCTCCCCGAGAACTGGCAGCGGCTGTTCGTCGAGTTGAGAATGCCGCGGTCCGGGACACATGCCGGAGCTGCGGCGTCCAGACCGATCAGCTCTTCCGTCTGGGATCCGTCACCAGTCGAATCGATTGTCGGGGTCCTTCCCCTGGTCGAGCATCTCAAGCTCCGATAGGTACTGGTCGCATGCCCCCTGAACCGCCGTCTCGCCCGTTCCCCCGCGGAGGCGCTGGACGGCTGTCGAGATCGCATCCCGCTCGCCGTAGCGGTCGAGCCATCGAGGATCGAGTCGGAACCCCTGGCCATGGTTGCTACGCCACGGCAACTGCGTCCCCAGTAGAAGCTCGCCGAGGTGCGAGTCGTCGTTGAGTTTTCGGCGAACCAACGCTTGACGTCGTCCGGATCGCCCCAACGGAACCACTCCGCGATGACCCAGGTGAGGCGGGGAACGCTATAGATTGTGCCGCCGGCGGCTGCAGCAGTCACTCTTGCGCACGCGGCCCGTTCGAGACCGGTTGCGCACCCGACCGGTACGAGAGCTTGGCTGTCGTCTTGTCCCGCTTCCAGCGATCGGGCGGAGCCTTCGTCGGCTACTCCGATACTCCGATCGATCCGCCGCACGAGGAGTACTGGGGTTGAGACAGAGCGCGCGCTGTTGATCGACTCCTCTACGACGGTGCACCTTTCGGCCTCGGGTATTCGCTCGAGTAGGGCCGCGATCAGCCACACGATGCGACTGCCGTTGTCGACCCCCATGAACTCCTCGTCGCTCCCGATCCATAGCTCGTCGCCGATGTCGATCAGACTGCGAATCAGACTGGGTGCGTCCTCCAGGCTGATGCCGGTCTCTGCCTGAGAAATGAGCTCATCAAGCATCACGCTTGCCCGTGTGCGCCCGCTGCCCGTCTTCTCTTCTTTGAGGGCCAGTAGGCTCTGTTTGAACGCATCCTCGTCCCCGGCGATCGCGACAAGTTCGGCGATCAGATCGCGTGACAGCACTTGATCGCCAAGCGCGAACCGAAAGTAGATGGGGAAATATTCTGGCTCAGAGATCGCGCGGACTTGACGGGCGTCACGCGTACGCCGCACCTGGCCGATGCGCGTTCCGAGTACCCTGGCGACCTCTGGGAAAAGATGTCCAACGATGCTCTGAGCAGCTTCGCGTGGCGTCTCGTCCTTGATGTCTCGCGCCCAGGCTTCGTGGAAGGCTCGCTGAACGTCCTCCCGCGCCTGCGGAAAGGCCCGAGCGAGTCCCGTGGCCACGCCGAAGAGTTCGGGCCGCTCGCGTATTCGGTCGTACAGCGTCGGCACGAACACTCGCAGCGCCTCGAGTGCGACGAAGTCGGCCACGTTTACCTCGCCTCGCACGGCGCCGTAGGTGACGCGGAGCGAGTTCGTGAGCCGCACAATGTCTCGCGGCGTGGTCATCAATGGCTCGAGGCCTGTTCGTAGTAGAGCAGCCAACTGTTCATTGTCCAGGAGGTCGGTGTTGGTCTCACCAACGATCTCCTCAAGATGCCCGAAGAACAGCGCTCGGAGCGATTGCCGCTCGGGCAAAGGCAGCTCGAACGGCACTTGGACGATCTTCTCGAGGTACTCGAAGCCTGAATCACCCGTCCTCCGGTTCAATGCCTTCGCAACCTGGTTGCGGTCGAAGGCGAGCACGTAGATCGTGTTCGGAAAGTCTGCCAGTGCCTTCACGACAGAGAAGAGCTCGGCGATTTCATCGAGCGTGAGCCTGTCAATGTCGTCGATCACGATCAGCAGTCGCTTATCCTGGGCTGATAAAGCATCGGCAAGGCTATTCTTGAGCTTCGGGATGTTGGCTGGATCTCCGGTGATCATCTCAGCCGCCAAGTCACCCATGCTGGTACGGGATGCTGCTCCGGCGAGCCGCATAAGCTTGGCTATGGACTTTTTCGCCGCTTCACTGCGGACCCGCCCCTCTTCGAAGATCGCCCGCAGCTGCGCGAAGAAGGCGACGGCAATGTCGACTCGGCCGGAGAACCACCACGGGTTGAAGCGGACGACCACGAATTCGTCCGGCCGCTCTTTCTCGAGGTAGCGCTCCACGAAGTTCAGAACCGTTGTCTTGCCGAGCCCCCACGCGCCGTAAACCGAGATGACGAGGCCGTCAGGAGCTTCCATAGACGCAATGCCACGAGCGAGTGCCTCAGCGAATGGGGCGTAGCCGAGGCGGTCGTCTCCCGGGTCGTTCAGCGGCCTGTCCGCGGAGGCGCCGAGAGAGGTGGCTGCGCTTGCGGACTCAGGCCGACTGGAGTGCTGATTCTCGGGGATGGTGCTCACAGGCCTACGCTAGCGAGAGGACCAGATCGATGTTCGGACTAGAACGTGATCGTCGGTCTGTGCCGCGACCTTCGCGGCATTGGTCGGCGGCCACCAGCATCCGGTCGATCTCGACCCGCGCTCGCGCTTCCGGCGCCAGATAGCCGGCGGTTTTGTCATCCGCCATTTGGACCATCGTCTGCGGTCGCATCCTGGCAAGCGTACAGTGGCTCTTGGCGCTTCGGAGCGTCGAAATAGCGGCCCCCGTTCGTTCTCCGCGTGGA
>JBBQTN010000110.1:0-16898 GCA_038213195.1 Acidimicrobiales bacterium
GCTGATGCTGCTGACGTTCACGCGGACCGGCCAGATGCCGCTCGGCAAGATCGGCCAGCGCCTGCAGGTCCATCCGGCGAGCGTCACCAACGTGATCGACCGGCTGGAGGCCGACGCGCTCGTGCAGCGCCGCCCGCATCCGACCGACATGCGCACCACGCTCGCGGCGATCACCGGCAAGGGCCGACGCCTGGCCGCGAGAGCCACCGAGACCCTCAACCGCGAGGTGTTCGCCGACGTCGGCCCATCGCCAGAGTCGCTGGGCGAGATGTTCACCGCGATGGCCGACCTGCGCCGCGCCGCCGGCGATTTCGAACCCGCTCCGCAGCCCGCCTGCTGACGCGGTTCAGGTGCGGTTGCCGGCGGCGATGCGGGCAACGTCGAGCAGGCGGTCGACCTCGTCGGCCGGCAGCGCGCCGGCGGCGACGACGACCTCGCGCAGCGATCGGTGCTCGGCGGCGGCCTGCTTGACCAGCGCGGCGACCCGGTCGTAGCCGAGCCGCGCGTTCAACGCCGCGGCGACCGAGGGTGTCGACTCCACGACCCGCAGGGCGTGCTCGGCATCGGCTTCGCTTCCCTCGATGCACCGTTCGGAGAACACGGCGCAGGCCCGTGCGAGCAGGCGGAGCGAGGTCAGCAGGTTGGCGGCCATGACCGGCTGGTACGTGTTCAGCTCGAACGAGCCCTGGCTGCCGGCGAACGCGATCGCGGCGTCGTTGCCGATCACCTGTGCGCCGACCTGGGTCACCATCTCGCACATCACCGGGTTGACCTTGCCCGGCATGATCGACGAGCCCGCCTGCAGTGCAGGCAGCACCAGCTCGCCCAGTCCGGCCACCGGCCCCGAGGCCATCCAGCGGATGTCGTTGGCGATCTTGATCAGCGCCACCGCCAGGCCGCGCAACCCGGCGGACATCTCCACCACAGAATCGCGCGAGCCCTGCGCGGCGAACCGGTTGGGGGACGCGGACAGCGTGATGCCATACCGGACACCGAGGGCGGCGACGGCCCGTCGTGCGAAGTCGGGCGGCGCGTTCAGCCCTGTCCCGACGGCGGTCCCGCCGAGGGGGACCCGCCCGAGCCGGCCTGCGGCATCGGCGATCCGCTCGGCGGCCTCCGCGACCTGGGCGGCGTAGCCGCCGAACTCGTCGCCGAGGGTGATCGGCACCGCATCCATCAGGTGGGTGCGACCGGTCTTGACCACACCTGCGAAGCGGCCGGCGGCCTCGCCGAGCGCCGACCCGAGGCGCTCCATCGCCGGGCGCAGCGCCGAGTCGGTCGCACGGAGGGCGGCGATGGCGACGGCCGTCGGGAACACGTCGTTGGACGACTGCGATGCGTTGACGTGGTCGTTGGGGTGCACCGCTGCGCCGAGCTGACGCCCCGCGAGCGAGGCGATCACCTCGTTGACGTTCATGTTCGTCGAGGTGCCGGAGCCGGTCTGGAACACGTCGATCGGGAACTGGTCGTCCAGCTCACCTGCTTCGATCCGCGCGACCGCAGCAGCGATCGCCGCGGCCAGACGAGCGTCGATCCCGGTGCCGGCGATGGTCGCGTTGACCGCCGCCGCCTCCGCCTTGATCCCGGCCAACGCGTGGATGATCTCGACAGGCAGGGGCCGCCCGGAGATCGGGAAGTTGTCGATCGCCAGGCCGGTCTCGCGGCCCCACAGCGGTGTGGAGGCAGGCGACATCGGCAGGTTTCAGGTGCGGCGCAGGGTGTCGATCAGCCCGGTGATCTCGAGCACCCGCCGGGCCGCGGCCGACAGGCCGGTGACGTTGATCTCGACCCGCTGCTGCTTCGCCCGGTTGGAAAGCGAGATGATCGCGCGCAACCCGCTCGAGTCGATGAAGCCCACCTCGGCGAGGTCGATCTCGATCGCCGTCGGCGCCTCGGCGAGCGCCTGTGTGGCGGCCGCCTCGAACGTGTTGGCCGACGAGGCGTCGATCTCACCACTGGCCAGCAGCCGAGTCGTGCTCCCGACGTAGACCACTTGCACGGTCAACATGCTGTCCACGGTGGCACTGGCCGAAGGTTGCTCGTCGTCGTTCACCAACGAACAAGCTACCCCCGCGCCGGCGCCGTCAACCCCGTCGGCGCCCCCCCGTCAGCCGACGAGGCGGCGCAACCCACGCAGCGGGATGCCGACCCGGTCGAGGCGGTGGCCGATCTCGTAGCGCACTTCGTATGCCGCCTTCTGCAGGACCGCCACGTCGAGGAGCAGCTTGAGGTGCGCGTGGTCGGACGGGATCAGCTCGGAACCTGCCATCTGGTCGACGTAGGCGCGGGTGTAGCTCTGCGCGCACCAGTCACCGAAGGCGGCTGCCCACTCGCGCAACCGGTCGGCGTGACCCATGCCGCGACTGAATGCGAGTGCCACCGCCTCGTTCGCCGCGTAGTCGAAGGAGCGGATCATGCCGGCGACGTCGACGAGCGGGGTGCGCTTGATCGAGCGCTCGCCGAGTGGGCGGGCCGGCTCGCCCTCGAAGTCGATGAACGTGATCTCGCCACCGCGAGCGAGGATCTGGCCGAGGTGCAGGTCGCCGTGGACGCGGATCCGCCGTCCGTCGACACGCTCCGACAGGAGCTGCGCTGCCCGCTCGATCACAGCGCGGCCGACGTGGGCGGCCTCG
The DNA here is from genome assembly GCA_038213195.1 of Acidimicrobiales bacterium. Taxonomy (GTDB): domain Bacteria; phylum Actinomycetota; class Acidimicrobiia; order Acidimicrobiales; family Ilumatobacteraceae; genus JAODBQ01. Next base: position 2,634 of record JBBQTN010000110.1, read on the forward strand.
GCCGGCGACATCACGCCCTGGAGCGCCTCGCGGACCTCGTGACTGCGCATTGCGTTGATCGTGGCGCGCATCTCCGAGCGCAGCGCCTGGTACATCGAGCGACGGGCATGGGTGTCGAACACCTGCGGACGCATCCGCTCGGCAGACGAGTTGGCCAGCGCGTTGTGCAGCTCGGCGGTGCGCGTGCCGAGCAACTGAGCGAACTCGAGTGCCTCGGCCAGCGCTGGGGCCACCTCGTCGGGCAGGGCCATCACGCCCAATGGCGTCGGCGAGACGATCGGGACCTTCGCCAGCTCGGGTTCCGTCGCCGTCCACTCCAGGAACCGCGATGCCTGGTTGAGCACGATCGCGTACGCATCGCCGGCGCCGTGGACCATCGAGACCATCGTCGCCACGGTGGTCGGGTCGCTCCCGCTCCTGGGGACGTACTCGGCGGTGCCGATCATCTGCGGGGCGTGGGGGAACTGGACGGCGGTGAGGTGCGTCAGCAGCTCGACCTCCGGATGCAGCCCCGGCTCGACCTTGCGCAGCAGCTTGAGGACCCACTGGTCGGCGATCGCGTGCGAGGAGTTGCTCTGCTCCCCGCCGACCGGGCGGCTCCTCAACGGCTCGTTGTCGAGGCGCACCCGCTGCATCGTGTGGCCGCGGACCGTGCCGGCGCTCCCGGTGAGCGTTCCGTTGCGCAAGATCGTCCGAGCCAGCTCACCGGCAAACGTCTCGTCACTGAACGCGTCGTGCCACTCACCTCCAGCACGGCGCAGGACGACGATGTACCGGGCCGGCTCGCCGACGTCGAACTCCATCTGCACGCCGACGAGCCACGACGGCGAGCTGCCCTGGCGCGTCGATGCCGTCGCCAGCTCGAACGCGTCGATGACCGTGGTCTCGGCGATGGTCCTGTGCCGGTCGCCGAACCAGCGTTGCTGGGCGATCGACGGCTGCAGCGCCTTGGCCAGACGGGTGGCGTCGATCCGCGACAACGGCAGCCGCAGGCGGTCCATGCCGATCTCCGGCGGCGCGCCGATCTCGATCCTTGCCTGTGCCTCGCCGGCGCGACTGACTCGCAGCCAGTACACGTCGTGTGCGCCGAGCATCAGCCGGTACGGCGTGCTCTCGATGCGCGCCAGCGCGTTGTGGCTGTTCAGCTCGATCGGGCGCACCCCTTCGAAGCCCTGCAACGGGATGCTGACCTGCTGCGGGTGGCGCGACAGGTTGGCGACCACGAGGATGTCGTCGGGCTCGTCGCCGTCGATGCTGCGCAGGAACGTCAGCACCTTCGAGTTGTCGCTCTCGATCATCTGCATCGTCCCCCGGGCGAGCACCGGCAGGCGCTGGCGCAAGGCGATCATCCGCCGCATCCACCACCACAGCGACGAAGGGGTGCGCCGCTGGGTCTCGACGTTGACCGCCGAGTAGTGGTACAGCGGATCGGCGATCACCGGCAGCGAGAGCCGCTGCGGATCGGCGCGGGAGAAGCCGGCGTTGCGGTCGGCGCTCCACTGCATCGGGGTGCGCACCGAGTCCCGGTCGCCGAGGTAGACGTTGTCGCCCATCCCGATCTCGTCGCCGTAGTAGATGATCGGTGTGCCCGGCAGCGAGAACAGCAGCGCGTTGAGCAGCTCGATCTTGCGGCGGTCGTGGGACAGCAGCGTGGACAGCCGGCGCCGGATCCCGACGTTGATGCGCATCCGCTGGTCGCCGGCGTAGCGGCGGTACATGTAGTCGCGCTCCTCGTCGGTGACCATCTCCAGCGTCAGCTCGTCGTGGTTGCGCAGGAACAGCGCCCACTGGCAACCGGGCGGCACGTCCGGCGTCTGCTCGAGGATGTCGACGATCGGCGCCCGCGACTCCTGCTGCACGGCCAGGTACAGGCGCGGCATCAACGGGAAGTGGAAGCACATGTGGCACTCGTCGCCCTTGCCGAAGTACTCGACGGCGTCCTCCGGCCACTGGTTCGCCTCGGCGAGCACGAACCGGTCCGGGAAGTGCTCGTCCATGTGGGCGCGCAGCTTCCTGAGGAACTCGTGCGTCTCCGGGAGGTTCTCGCAGTTGGTGCCCTCGCGCTCGTACAGGTAGGGGATCGCGTCGAGGCGCACGCCGTCGACGCCCATCTCGAACCAGTAGTCGAGCGTGGACAGCATCGCCCGGTGCACATCGGGGCTGTCGAAGTTGAGGTCTGGCTGGTGTGAGTAGAAGCGGTGCCAGTAGTAGCTCTGCGCCACCGGGTCCCACGTCCAGTTCGAGGTCTCCGTGTCGACGAAGATGATCCGCGTCTCGCTGTACTTGTTGGGGTCGTCGCTCCACACGTAGAAGTTGCGGTGGCGGCTGCCCGCTGGCGCGTGGCGGGCGCGTTGGAACCACGGGTGCATGTCCGAGCTGTGGTTCATCACCAGCTCGATGATCACCTTCAGGTCGCGGTCGTGCGCTGCGCGCAGGAACCGCTTGAAGCTGGCCATCGTGCCGTAGCTCGGGTTGACCGACCGGTAGTCGGCGATGTCGTAGCCGTCGTCGCGCAGTGGTGACGGGAAGAACGGCAGCATCCAGACCGCGCTGACCCCGAGATCGACGAGGTAGTCCAGCTTGGAGGTGAGCCCGTCGAAGTCGCCGATCCCGTCGGCGTCGCTGTCGCAGAACGAGCGGACGTGCAACTGGTAGATGATGATGTCCCGGTACCACTCGGGCGGGCGGCTGACCGGCGTCACGGATCCCATTTTCGCACGTCCCGTGGTGCCCTCAGCGGCCATCGGGAACGGCCTTCAGCGCGAACACGTGCGCCGGGGTCTGCCACGGGTCGAGCCGGACGTATTGGTGGCTCCCCGTCCAGTGGTACGTCCCGCCGTTGAACAGATCGTGGGCATCGAACGCGGTCGCGTCGGCGACGCCGAGCGCGGCGAGGTCGAGGTGGATGATCGTCTCCTGGACGTTCCAGTGATCGGTGTTGACGACTACCAGGATCGGCTCGTCGGACAGGCCATCGCCGTGGTCGTCGAGCGGCCAATCGGGCGCGGTCTTGCTGTACACGACGAACCGCTCGTTGTCGCTGCGGTGGAAGTGCAGGCTGCGATCGTGGTGCAGCGCCCTGTGCGTGCGGCGGATCTCGTTGATCGTGCGGATCTCCGGAGCCAGCGACGTCGGGTCATCGAGGTTCCAGCGGCGCAGCTGGTACTTCTCGCTGTCGAGGTACTCCTCGCTGCCGTGGCGGACCGCCTGCGACTGTTGCAGCTCGAACACCGGTCCGTAGATCCCGTACGTCGCGTTGAGCGTTGCCGCGAGGACGAGGCGGGCGAGGTACACCTGACGCAGGCCCTGCTGCAGCTCGTCGGTGAGGATGTCGGGGGTGTTCGGCCACGCCGCGCCGCGGAAGTGCTCGATCTCCTCACCCTCGAGCATCATCGTGTAGTAGTCGCGCAGCTCCCACGACGCGTACTGCCACGGGAAGTGGGTGTACGACTGGGTGAAGCCGACGCGGGACAGCTCCAGCATCAGCTCGGGGTGGGCGAACGCCTCGGCGAGGAAGATGAGACCGGGATCCTCCTTCTTCAGCTCGGCGATGACCCACTGCCAGAACGCGAGTGGCTTGGTGTGCGGGTTGTCGACGCGGAACGTGCGCACGCCGAGCCGCATCCACGTGCGCATCACGTCGGCGAGTGCATCCCACAGCCCTCGCCACGCGGGTGTGTCGAAGGCCAGCGGGACGATGTCCTGGTAGCGCTTGGGCGGGTTCTCGGCGTAGGCGATCGAGCCGTCGGGGCGGACGTGGAACCAGTCGGTGTGGGTCGCCACCCATGGATGGTCGGGACTGCACTGGAAGGCGATGTCCAGCGCCACCTCCAACCCGAGGTCGTTGGCTGCGGCGACCAGTGCGGCGACGTCGTCGTACGTACCGAGCAGCGGGTGCACCGCGTCGTGACCGCCTTCGACCGCACCGATCGCCCACGGGCTGCCGACGTCGTCGGGGCCCGCGACCACCGAGTTGTTCGCACCCTTGCGATGGGCGCTGCCGATCGGGTGGATCGGCGGGAGGTAGACGACGTCGAAGCCGAGGCCGGCGATGTACCCGAGCCGGCCGATCGCGTCGGCCAACGTGCCGTGGCGCAGCGCAGCGTCGTCGGCGGAGCGTTCGTCAGCGGCGGGCGGAGCGGCGGTGCCGGCCGGCGCTGCGTGCTCGACCACGGATCGCGGGAAGAACTCGTACCATGCGCCGAACGCCGCGACCGGCCGATCGACCACGACGCGGTATGGACCGGCCGATGTCCGGTCGCTGGTCCGCTCGGTCAGGCCGGCCAGCTCCTGTTGGTCGAGATCGGCGTCGAGCCCGGCGGCGAGCTTGCGATCGATCCGCGACTGCAGCGTCGCGGCGTGATCGATCCAAGCCTCGACGAGCAGCTCGTGCATGCCCACGGCGACCACTGCGATCTCCGCGCCGAAGGTCGGACCCTCGATCGAGCGCAGCGGGTGGTTGTGCACCGTGCCGTCGGGCTCCATGTGCTGCACGTTGACACCGAGGATCATCTGTTGGTCGCACAGCACGACGGCGCTGAGCTCGATGTGGTCACCGGCGGCCCGCTTGGCCGGGTAGGCGCCGCCCCGCACCGACGGTGAGAAGGCGACGATGATCAACCGGCTCGGGCGTGGCGCCGAGGCCGGCACTGTTGTGACCGCCTCGCTCTGGGCCGACGAACGCGTTCGCGAGGGCACCGGGCCGGGGCTACTGCGCAGCGCGGACGGCGAAGTCGTAGACCCCGTCTGCCTTGCTGGCGGTGGCAGCGTCGCCGCCCTTCCTGCTCTGGCGAAACTGCTCGATCAGCTGCGCTCCCTTTCCACTGGCGACGAGCCAACCGAGCCCGAAACCGATGACGATCCCTGCTTTGAACCGGAACATCACATTCTCCCTCGATCGATCGCACGGCTGCCCCGGGCGGACCCGCCGGCACTACCCGCGGCACCAATGCTCTACACGCCACAGCGGCCGCGCACACAGTCGAAACGAGGCGTTTGCTGCCGACCGTGTGGCGGGTATTCGCTTGTGGAGATGATCTTCACAGGTCTGGTGCCCGGTCGAACGCAGGGTGCACAACACGCCCGATGGCTGCGAGACGTGGAATGCCCTCGCGCAGGTAAACAATCATGTGGGTACGTCCCGAGCGGCGTGAAGGGTGGGTGAGCGCGTTGGCTGCTTCGGTTGGGATCTATGTCGCCGCACCCGCGCACTGGCATCCGTTCGCAACGGAGGCGATGAGCTCTTGGCCGTCGATGGTGCTGCTCCGGCTGTCGGCGACCGCCGACGGCGGTGAGGACGATGACGGCGAGGACGACGACGGTTCGATCCTGGTGACGGCACGGGCCACGGCGATCCCGCCCGTCCATCTGGCGGCGCCGGCCCCGCGTCCCGGCGTGGCCCGGGCGACCATCGTCGGCGCTGAGCCGATGTCGGCGCTGAGCTTCACCGCCTGGGCGCAGCGGGCACTGCTCGGGACGGCCAACCCGATGATCGGCGACGCGCTCGAATGGGCACTCCCGCACGAGGTCACGGAGCTCGACCTCCCTGGAGACGCTCGCGCGTCGCATCACGCCCGCGCCGCGATGCGCTCGCTCAGCGCGGGGCTGTCGTGCGCAGACGACGTGCTCCTCGCGACGAGCGAGCTCACCGCCAACGCTCTGCAGCACGGAGGGGGCGCACCGCGCCTGACGGCGATCGTCGGCGAGCAGTCGTTCACAGTGGCGCTCACGGATCGGCGACCCGAGGCGCTGCCGGTGGTACAGCTGATGCGCGGCCCCGTCGCGGCCTCCGGACGCGGGATGGCGATCGTGGATGCGATCGCAGATCACTGGGGCGTCACCGTCTACCACGACCACAAGGTCGTGTGGTGTGAGCTCCATGGCGACGCGCCCGTCCACAGCGGCGGCCTGCGCACGTGAGAGCCCTGCGCCGCCGCACGTATCCCCCGAACAGTTGGTGTGTCCGACAGACGGTACGTGCGCTCCGTCGGAGTACGCAGACCCGGAGGCCACGGTGGGTGGCGGGTTGACATGGGCCGACGTGGGTTGAGCAGCGACCCGTTCGGGTACTCGTTGGTCGGTGGAACTCACGGTTGCGTTGCTCAACGACTACCGCATCGTCGTCGAAGGACTGGCGAAGATGCTCGAGCCGTTCCCCGACATCGACGTCGTCGAGTTGGAGGTCGGCCATGTCGAGGTCGTGCAGAGCGTCGACGTCGCCTTGTTCGACACCTACGGCCGCGTCGGCATCCCCTGGCAACAACTGGAACAACTCGTCGCGCTGCCCAACGTTCGCCACACGACCGTGTTCACCTTCGATTTCGGTTCGGTGCTGGTTGAGCGTGCCTTGTCGATCGGCGTGCACGGCTATCTTTGGAAAGGACTGTCACCCGCAGCGCTCGCCGAGTCGCTGCGTCGGGTGGCAGCAGGTGACATCGTCGTGTCCACACCGGAGAACCAAGCTCGGCAGCCCGATCGGTCGTATCGCTGGCCGTTCGACGACCTGGGCCTCTCGGCCCGCGAGAGCGAGGTGCTTGCGCTGCTCGCCGAAGGCCTCAGCAACCAGCAGATCGCGGACGGGCTGTACCTCAACGTGGAGACGGTCCGCTCCCACCTCAAGCAGATCTACAGCAAGCTCGGGGTCCACACCAGGACGCAGGCGACCGCGAAGGCGTTGCGCGGGCAGGCGTTCCTGCACGGCTGAGCCGGCCGTCGGCCTCGTTCGACGTCGTTCGTGTCACCCGGAGGTGAGCTCGACCGTTGCCGTCAGCTCCGGACGGACCCACGTTGCGTTGCGCCGGTACTCTCGCGGTGGCAGCGGATCGAAGGGGCACACGTCCGTTCGCAAGCCGAGGAGCCGGCTGCGGAGCATCTCCAGCGTGCGCTGGTTGAACCCGGTGCCCACCCCGCCGGCGAAGCGCAGGGTGTCGACGCCGGGCTGACCGACGAGCAGGGCCCCGAACGAGCCGGAGCGGTTGCCACCGCCGGCGGTGAACCCGCCGACGGTCAGCTCGACCCGCCGGCGGTTCTTGATCTTGCGCCAGTTCGGCGTCCGCTTGCCGACCTGGTACGTGGAGCCGAGGCGCTTGGCCATCACCCCTTCCAACCCGCGTTCGACCGTGGCCGCCACCAGCGCCGCGCCGTCGCCGATCCGGTGGGCAGGCACCAGCCAGTTCGCGGACGGCTCGACCAACCCGCCGACCAGCTCGCGACGCTGTTCGTAGGGCAACCCGACGGTGTCGGTGGCGTCGATGGAGAGCACATCGAAGATGTGGAAGACGGCCTGGGTGTCGTGGCGCTGCATCGCTTCGAAGCTCGGCCGGCCGGTTTCGTCGAAGCACACCACCTCGCCGTCGAGCACCGCTCGCGCCGCGTTCACCGAACCCGCGAGTCCGGCGATCTCGGGGTACTTGACGGTGACGTCGAGCAGCCGGCGGCTCTGCAGCCGCAGCTCGCCGCCGTCGACGAAGGCGATCGTGCGATAGCCGTCCCACTTGACCTCGTAGGCCCAGTTGTCATCGTCGGATTCTGCGGGCAGCGATCCCAGCGTTGCCGACATCGGCTCGACCGGGAAGCGCAGGGTCATGACGTCGCGTTGTCCGGGATGCGGCTGGAGAGCACGCCGTCGGCTTCGAGCTCGGCGAGCTTGTCGTCCTCGAAGTCGAGCAGTTCGCGCAACACCTCGTGGTTGTCCTCGCCGCGGTAGCGGACGTTGCCAGTGATCCCGAACTCGCTGCCAGCGAAGCGCCACGGCGAGTTGGGGATCCTGACGGTGCCGCCGCCACGGTCGGACGTCTCGACGACGGCCTGACGCGCCGCGGCCCAATCCGTCGAGCAGATGTCGCGCACGCCGCGCAGCCGTCCGGTGGCCAGCTTGTCCTTGGACAGCGCGTCCTCGATCGCGTCGGCGTCCCCCATGGTCGCCGCCCAGCCGCGGATGATCCCGTCGATCTCGGCAATGTGCTCACGGCGCCCCCCGACCTTGGCCATCCGCGGATCGTCGATCATGTCGGCGCGGCCGGCGGCGCGCATGAACCCTTGGAAGATCCCGTTGTCTGCCGGATGGCCGGCGATGACCACCTCCTCGCCGTTGGCGGCGACGAGCACGGGGTACTCGGACGGTTCGAAGCTGCGGATCCAGTTCGGGTCGACCGGCCCGTCCCAGAGCTCGTTGTGGACGTGCTCGTTGACGTACAGCATCGTCTGTGCCATCGACACGTCGATCCGCTCGCCGCGGCCTGTGTGCTCGCGCTGGAACAACGCGGCGAGGATCGCCACGCAGCACTCCATCCCCGTGTACACGTCGGCGTGGCTGAAGGTGTCGTTGGCGGGCCTGCCACCACGGTCCTCGCTCTGCATCGCGGTGTACCCGCTCTCCGCCTGCACGACGGGGGCGTACGCGCGCCGCCCGACCCACGGACCGGTCTGGCCGTAGCCGCTGATCGAGGCGTAGACGATGCGCGGGTTGCGCGCGGCGACGGCGGCGTAGCCGAGGCCCATCCGTTCCGCGACGCCCGGTCGGAAGTTCTCGACGATGACGTCGCAACGCTCGGCCAGTTCGAGCAGGATCGTCAATGCCTCCGGCTTGGCCATGTCGAGGCTGATGTTGCGCTTGCCGACGTTCTGCTGAGCGAAGTACGTCGCCACCCCGTTGATCCGCGGGGTCGAGAATCGGGTGGTGTCACCGGTGGGCGGCTCGACCTTGATCACCTCCGCGCCGAGGTCGCGCAGCATCCGCGTCGAGTGGGGTCCGCTGAGCACGCGGGTGAGATCGAGCACGCGCACGCCGTCGAGCGGGCGCGGACCGTGCGGCGAATGGGAAGCGGGATCTGGCATCGACGCGACGGTAGCGATTCCGCCCGCCCCTACGATGACCGGGTGGCATCGACGTCGACGGCGGTCCCCGAGCCGGTGACGCCGGATCCCGTCACGCCGGAGCGGCGCCGGCGCACCGAGGCGCTCGTCGTCCTCGAACCGGCGCGGCTGGCGCTCAACGGGTGGCGGCTCGTCACGCGGCGGGCGCCCGTGTCGCGCACGGTGATGGTGCTGCCGGGACGGGGCGCGAACGACGCGACCACTGCGCCACTGCGCGCCTACCTCCGTTCGCTCGGTCACGAGGCGCACGGTTGGGGCATCGGGATCAACCGCGGCGACGTCGACGAGAACGTGCAACGGCTGGTGCCGCGACTCGCCGAGCTGCACGACGCGTCCCGCCAGCGGATCGTGCTCGCCGGGTGGAGCCTCGGCGGTCTGATCGCCCGTGAGCTGGCCCGCGTCGAGCCGGCGCGGGTGTCGAGGGTGATCACCTTCGGCACGCCGGTGGTCGGCGGGGCGAAGTACACCGCGCTCGCCGCCACCTACCGCAACCGCGGGATGGACCTCGACGAGGTCGAGCGCGACCTGCACCGGCGCGGCGCCCTCGCCGAGCACATCGCGATCACCTCGATCTACAGCCGCTTCGACGGCGTCGTCTCCTGGCCGGCGTGCATCGACCGGCTCAACCCGCAGGCCGAGAACATCGAGGTGGTGGCCACCCACCTCGGCCTCGGGATCAACCACGACGTGTGGCGGTTGATCGCCGATCGCCTCGCCCGACCGGACTGATTGCGTTGCACGACGACCACGCCCTCGTCGAGGCGCGCATCCGTCGCGAGCTGTTCGAGCGGGTGATGCCGGCGATGTATCGCGGCGCGATCCCGCTGCGCGTCGAGGCGTGGGACGTACCGGGAGAACCTGTGGCGTACGCCGATGCGGCGGCAGCCACGTTCCGGCCGTTCGCCGTCGGCGAGCCGTGGAGCCGTCCGTGGGGCACGACCTGGTTCCGGTTGTGCGGCGAGGTACCAGCTGAGTGGGTCGGGCCGCAGCTCGAGGCGGTGGTCAACCTCGGCTTCAGCCTCGGGCAAGCCGGGTTCCAGGCCGAGGGCCTGGTGTGGACCGGCGCCGGGCCACTGCAGGGGATCCACCCGCGGCGAACGGCCGTCCCGCTGCCCGAGGCCCCGGCCGGACCGCTGACCCTGCTGGTCGAGGCCGCGTCGAACCCGTCGTTCCCGTCGTTCCGGCCGTCGGCGCTCGGCGCACTTGCCACCGCCGGTGAGGCGCCGTTGTACCGCCTCCGGCGCGCCGAGCTGTGCCTGCGCGACGACGACGTGTTCGGGCTGTTGCTCGACGTCGAGGTGCTGTTCGGCCTCGTCGAGTCGCTGCCGTTGACCGACGCCCGACGCCAGCGCGTGCTGCGGACGTTGGCGAGTGCGTTCGACGTGCTCGACCTGACCCGGGTCGGCGCGACCGCACACCTCGCCCGGAGCGTGCTCGCCCCGGCGTTGGCCCTGCCGGCGCGGTCCGGCGGACACCAGGTGGTCGCTGTGGGGCACGCGCACATCGACACCGCCTGGCTGTGGCCGCTGCGCGAGACCGTGCGCAAGTGCGCGCGCACCTTCGCCTCCGCCGTCCGGCTGATGGACGACCACCCCGCCTACCGGTTCACCTGCTCCCAGGCGGCCCAGTACGACTGGATCGAGCGGCGCTACCCGGCGCTGTTCGCGCGGATCGTCGAGAAGGTCCGCGCCGGTCGGTGGCGCCCGGCTGGCGGGATGTGGGTGGAGGCGGACATGAACCTGCCCAGCGGAGAGAGCCTCGTGCGCCAGTTCGTGCACGGCCAGCGCTACTTCGAGTCGCGGTTCGGTGTGCGCTGCACGGAGGTGTGGATCCCCGACGTGTTCGGCTACCCGGCGTCGATGCCGCAGATCTTCCATGCTGCCGGTTGCGACCGGTTCGTCACCCAGAAGTTGAGCTGGAACAAGCACAACCGCTTCCCGCACAGCACGTTCCGGTGGCGCGGACTCGACGGCACCGCCGTGCTCGCCCACTTCCCCCCTGTCGACACGTACAACGCGATGATCGACGCGGGCGAGGTCGTCCACGCCGAGGCCAACTTCCGCGAGCACGCCTGGAGCGACTGGAGCCTGATGCCGTACGGCTACGGCAACGGCGGCGGCGGCCCGACGCGGGAGATGCTGGAGCGCGCGGCGCGGATGGCAGACCTCGACGGCTTGTCGCGGATCCACCTCGGCACCGTCGACGAGTTCTTCGAGCACGTCGAGGCCGAGGTCGCGGCGGGGGCGCCGGTGCCGGTGTGGGACGGCGAGCTGTACTTCGAGATGCACCGCGGCACGCTGACGAGCCAGGCGGAGACGAAGGTCGGCAACCGTCGTTGCGAGCGGCTGCTGCGCGAGGCCGAGCTGTGGTGGGCGGCCGGTGGCGAGGTGCCCGCAGCCGTCACGAAGCTGCTCGACGCGTCGTGGAAGGAGGTGCTGCTGCACCAGTTCCACGACATCATCCCCGGTTCGTCGATCGCCTGGGTGCACGCCGACACGGAAGCCGCGCACGCCAGGATCGCGGCGACGCTGGAGGCGACGATCGACGGCGCGCTCGAACGCCTCGGCCACGTGGGCGGGTCGATCGCCAACTCGGCGACCCATCCGCGGGCCGAGGTCGTCGCTCTCGCCACCCGTGCTCCGGGCGACGGGCCGGCGCAGCTGCTCCACGACGGGCGCACGGCGAGCATGGTCCGCGCCCCCGGGTTGGGGGTCGCCGCGCTCGTCGCCGAAGCGTGCGCGGATCGGGTCGTCGTCACCGAGCACTCGTTCACCAACGCGCGGCTCGCCGTGAACTGGGATCTCGATGGCACGATCGTGTCGATCATCGACATCCGCGCCGGCCGCCAACTGCTGCCGCTCGGCGCCGCTGTGCGACTCGAGCTCGCCCCAGACCACCCCGTCGAGTACGACGCGTGGGACGTCGAGGCGTGGACGCCGGCGCTCGGCCGGCCGCTCGGCGGTGAGGTGACGGCGGAGATCGTCGACGCCGGCCCACTCGTCGCGACGCTGCGCGTCGCGCGCACGTTCGGGGCGTCGTCGATCGTCGAGCACGTCACCATGCGCGCCGGCAGCGCGCGGCTCGACCTCGCCTTCGACATCGACTGGCACGAGGACGAGCAGCTCCTCTCGCTCGTCGTGCCGCTCGACGTCCGCGCCCGGGAGGCGGCCTGCGACATCCAGTTCGGTCACGTGATGCGACCCACGCACGCCAGCTCGTCGTGGGATGCGGCCAAGTTCGAGGTCTGCGCCCACCGGTACGTCGACCTCGCCGAGCCGTCGTGGGGCGTCGCGGTGCTCAACGACGGGCGCTACGGCCACGGCCTGTTCGGTGGCGGAGTGCGCGTCTCCCTGCTGCGTGCGGCGATGTACCCGGACCCGACGGCCGACAGGGGCCGCCACCGCATCACGATCGCCGTCCTGCCGCACGGACCGGGCCTGCACGAGGTGATCCACGAGGCGGCGGCGCTGAACCTGCCGTTGCGGGCGGTGGCGCACGGCACGGCCGCTTCGGTCGGGGATCCACCCGTGGCGATCGATCACCCGGGTGTCGAGGTCAGCGCGGTGAAGCGTGCCGACGACGGCAGCGGCGACCTCGTCGTGCGGTGTGCGGAGGTGTGCGGCGATCGGGCCGCACTGACGGTGCGCACCCCCGCGCCGATCGGCACCGCGTCACGCTGCAACCTGCTCGAGGAACCGTTGCTCTCGCTCGACGTCGCCGACGGGCTGGTCACGCTGACGCTGCTGCCGTTCGAGCTGGTCACGCTGCGGCTGACGAGCTGACGAGCTGACGAGTCCGGGATCGCCGGACCGTCAGGCGGACGCCGCGCCGAGGTGGCGCAGCGCCATCGCCGCGTAGATCGCCGTGCCGTCGATCATCGCCGACTCGTCGAAGAGCACGCGGTTGGAGTGGTTCGGCGCTGCCCTGGCGGGGTCCTTGCCCTCGGGTGTGCCGCCGAGGAACATCATCGTCCCGGGCACCATGTTGAGGACGTAGCTGAAGTCCTCGGCGCCCATCACCGGGTTGGGCAGTCGGAGCACGTGGTCGGCACCGATGATCTCCCCGGCCACACCCGTGGCGAAGGTGGCGAACGTATCGCTGTTCACGGTGACCGGGTAGCCGGGGATGATCTCGACGGTCACGTCGGTGTCGTGCGCGGCGGCGATGCCCTCTGCGACGCGGCGGATGCCGCCGTGCACCTTGGCCCTGGTCTTCTCGCTGACCGCGCGGATCGTCCCCTCGATCTCGGCGATCTCGGGGATCACGTTGTTGGTCGTGCCGGCGGAGATCCGCGCGATGGTGACGACCGACGGGTCGAACACGTCGATGCTGCGGGTGATCATCGTCTGCAGCGCCTGCACGATCTCGCACGCGACGGGGATCGGGTCGACCGCCCGGTGTGGTTCGCTGGCGTGCCCGCCGCGGCCGGTGATTGTGATCGCGATGCGGTCGGCGGACGCCATGATCGGCCCCTGACGGGTGCTCACCCAGCCCACCGGGAGCGCCGATGTGATGTGCAGCGCGAACGCCCCGGTGATCGGCGAGGATGAACCATCGGGACGTGCCCCGACGTCGAGCAGGCCCTCGTCGAGCATGAACCTCGCCCCGGCGAAGCCCTCTTCGCCCGGCTGGAACATGAACAGCACCCGCCCGGGGAGGTCGGCCTGGCGAGCGCTCAACAGCTTCGCCGCGCCGACCAGCATCGCGGTATGGGTGTCGTGGCCGCAGGCGTGCATCGTCCCGTCGACACGCGACTCGAACTCGAGCCCCGTGGCCTCGGGCATCGGCAACGCGTCCATGTCACCGCGCAGCAGCACGGTCGGTCCTGGCTTGCCGCCGTCCAGCACGGCGGCGATCCCGCTCGTCGTCTCGTGCAACACGAGGTCGAGCGGCAGGCCGTCGAGCGCGGTGAGCACGTTCTCGCGGGTGATCGGCAGCTCGTTGCCGACCTCCGGCCACGAGTGCAGGGTGCGGCGCAGCGCGACGAGCTCGCCGAGGACGTCGTGGGCTTCGTCGCGCAGCGTGTCCAGTTCCATCTCGTGATGGTAGGCACGGTGTCGTGATCGGTCAGAGCGGCGGCGTCCCCTCGGCGCCCGGCGACGAGCTGGTCGACATCGTCGACACCGACGACCGTGTGATCGCCACGGTCACCCGTCGGGAGATGCGTGCCGGGCGGCTGCTGCACCGCTCCGTCGGCATCGCGGTGCGCTCGAGCGACGGCCGCCTGCTGGTCCACCGGCGCAGTGAGGAGAAGGACCTGTGGCCCGGGCGGTGGGACATCGCGGTCGGCGGCGTGGTGCTCGCAGGTGAGACCTGCGCGCAGGCGGCCGTGCGTGAGCTGGGCGAGGAGCTCGGGGTCGGCGGCGTCGTGCCGCAGCAGATCGGCGGGGC
>JBBQTN010000111.1:0-16807 GCA_038213195.1 Acidimicrobiales bacterium
GATCGTGTTGACGTCGAACGTGTGTGAGTCGAGGAGTGGGCCGATCTCCAAGGACGGATACTTGCCGAGCGTCGTGATCCACTCGCCGGCGAGCTCGGCGTGGCGCAACGACTCGGCGGCCTGCTCCCTGAGCCAGGAGACGATCGGGATGCGCGTGTGGCCGAAGATGAGGAACGAGTAGTGCGTGTATCGGACCACACCGGCGAGCTCCTGTTCAAGGATCTCATTGAGAACGGTGACAGCCGAATCGACGTCGAGACCTTCCACCTTGCCTCCTCCTGCGGTCGAGAAACGGTAGCACTCCGGCTCCGCCCAGCTGAGAGGGTCGCGCATGGATGTCTACGAGTTGTCCGTCGATCTACGGAGCGGCGTACGCGACACCGAGTTCGTCGACGCGCTGCGGGTCTACCTGGGCGCGCTGCAGTCCGACGGGAGGATCGAGTCGTGGCGGCTGCTGCGCCGCAAGCTCGGCCTCGGCAGCGGGCCGGAGTTCAGGGTGCTGATCGAGACCCGGGATCTGCAACAGCTCGATGCCGCGTTCACGGCGGTCTCGACGCGCGACGAGCCGATCGAGGCAGCCCACCACGGCGTGAACTCGCTCGTCACGAACTTCCAGGCCGCGCTGTACCGCGACTTCCCGGATCCCCAGCGGGTCACCGGGCACGAGCGCTTCTGATGCCGAATGGCGAGCAGCGGGCTCGGAGTCGCGGCGTCTGGTGTTGCCCAGTGGGCCGCTGTGGCTGGAGCCGCTCGATCCCGGCCGCATCGACGCCGGCGGACGACGCATAGACAAGTCGATATGCTGTTGACGTGGAACCCGCCGGCTTGATCAGAGCGCTGCGGCGCCGCCACGGGCTGACCCAGGCGGAGCTGGCCCATCGTGCAGGCACGTCGCAACCAGTGGTCAGCGCCTACGAGGGTGGGCACCGCGATCCCACGTACAGCACGTTGCGCAGGCTGATCGAAGCCGGCGGTGAACGGCTCGAGCTCGTCGCGAGCGCTCCGCATGCGGATCTGCGGCCGGCGGCCGACCTCGACGAGCACGCCGCCAGGCTCGCCGACGTGCTCTCGCTGGCCGATGCGATCCCGTCGCGCCGCCGCAACTGCCTGCTGATCGCGCCGCGGCTCGTGTCGGGTTGAGCCCACCGACGCTGACGCTGGCGCAACGGATCCTCGCCATCGACGGCGCGCTGGCAGCCATCCCACATGCCTTCGGTGGCGCGCTGGCGCTCGCCTACTACGCAGAACCGCGGGCGACGATCGACATCGATGTGAACGTGTTCGTCCCGGCGACACGCTTCGCCGACGTCGCCGCGCCCCTGATCGCGCTCGGTGCGGGAGCGGACGATCCCGTGGTCGCCGAACACGTGCGCCGAGACGGCCAGGCGCGGGTGATGTGGGAGACGACGCCGATCGACCTGTTCTTCGCCTACGACGCGTTCCACGACGTCGCCGGCGCTGCGCGTCGGAACGTGCCCTTTGCAAACGCAACGATCCCGATACTCGGGCCGGAGCACCTCGTGGTGTGCAAGGCGGTGTTCAACCGCGCCAAGGACTGGGTCGACATCGACGCGATGCTCGACGACGGGACCGCGCTGGACCCGGCGGAGGTGCTCCGCTGGGTCGGCAGGATCGCCGGCGACGACGACCCGCGCTACACCCGCATCGCCGCGGTGCTGACCCGGCGTGCGTGATCGGGACGGTGTGCCCGAAACAAGGAACTCGAGATGTCGCGAACCGCGGCGCACCCGCCGCCGTACTGAGTTGCACGTCCCGTGATCGGCGGGACTCGACCGGCCCTGCGGGGCCCGAAGGAGCAACCACATGAAGCACCACCTGTCTACGCGCGCCCGTCGTGGCGTTGTCGGCGTCGCCCTGGCCGCGGCGGCGACGAGCGGAGCGATCAGCGTCAGCGCGGCGAACCCGCAGGTCAACTACACGCGCTTCTCGCTGTTCGCGAACGCGTCCGTGCAGAACTGCGTCGCCGCACCCGGCAAGACGCCGATCGCGACCGTCACCGTGCAACGCGGGTCGCTCAACGACACGCTCGACCTGCACGTGCGCAACCTCAAGCCGAACCTCGACTTCGACGTCTTCACCGTCGAGAAGACACCTCAGCTGTCCGACGGGACGGCGAACCCGGCTTTCGGCGGGAACTTCGGCATGGCGTGGTACCAATCGGACCTCGAGACCAACCGGCACGGCGAAGGGGACATCAAGATCAAGACGATCCTGCTCGACCAGATCTTCGGGTTCGACGCCAGCCGCGGCGTCACGCCGGTCAACACGTTCAATGTCGGCTTCTGGTTCAACAACCCTGACGACGCGTCGTCGTGTGGGTTCACCGGCAGCACGCCGTTCAACGGTGAGCACAACGCCGGGCCAGTCGCGATGATCAGCCGGACGGACGCGACGACCCACCTCGGACCGCTGTGCACGGCTCCCGAATCGACCGACGACGGCACGTTCCACTGCAACCCCTGATCGCACCCCGTGTGGACCGAGGAGCCGGCTCAGCGTCGAGCCGGCTCCTCGGTCTTCTCGGGCGCACCCGCCGACCGGGGACCCGACGTGTCCTTCCGGTTGCGACCGGAAGGCTCGTCCTGACGTGCCGGTCGGCCCCGGGATCAGCCGAGGACGTCGGTGGCGAGGTGATCCCGGCCGACGCCGTCGATCAGGAAGACGGTGCTCGTCGAGTTCTCCGTCCGCAGCGGCAGGATCTGCTGGTACGCCGGCGATCCGTACCACTGCTCGGCCATCGAACGCTCCGGGAACTCGATGACGATCAGCGTGCCAGGGGCCGAGCCCTCGAGCATCGCCGGCGCACCGCCGTGCACGATGAAGTGGCCGTCGTACGGGGCCAGCGTGGCGTCGATGCGTTGCAAGTACTCGACGATCGGTGGTCCCATCTTCACGCCGTTCAGGATCCCCACTGCATAACTGGTCATCGCTGCTTCCCCTCGTGCGTCGGATTCATGGCAGCAGTCTCCGCGACCCCGGTCGCACATGCGATGACGTGTCAGGTCATGCACATCCGGATCATCAGAAGACCGGGAACACCTCGGAGCGGCGCCGCTCCTCGCGGGCGAGCGCGTGGAGCACCCCCCAGTCGCCGTGCTGCATCCTGGCGATGCCGGTCAGCACGTCGATGACGATGGCCGGCCCCTCGCCACTCGTCTCCGGGCGAGTGACCCCGACGCTCACCGCCAGGTCGTCGAGATGCAGCAGCACCTCGATCAGGCGTGTGCGACAGAAGTCGTCGAGCGTCAGCATCCGCCCCCCGAGCGCGGCGACCAGCCGGTCGGTCGGCTCCTCGGCGAAGCGGGTCCGCATCGACGCCGCGACCTGGGCACAGCGCGCCGCCACCTCCGCGGGTCCTGACGCGGCCTCGCTCGCCGAGACCTCCTTGATCCGCTCGTGGATCGGGGAGTCGATCGCAGCGTGGAAGTACGTCACGGGCGTCATCAGCGCGCCGTCGGGCCGCGCCGCCGGGTCCGTCCTGTCGAGGTAGGCCAACACCGCCCCTGCGGCGCGCACCAGATGTGCGCTCAGCGCGCCGACGGTCATGCCGGTGAGCGCGCTGGGACCGTCCCAACGGGCGACGACCTCCTCGTGTGCGACGAGCGCGGCGGCGGCCTCGACCGCCTCCATCACCAGCCCGCGCACCCGCGCCGACTCGATCGCCGCATCGGTGGTGCTGTCGGGACGGGGCACGGCGGCGAGCGTACCCTCCCGTCCGAAGGCCCTCCCGAGCCGTCGAAGACCGGCAATCGCCGGACCCGATCCGAGGTCCTGATGGAAGGCGAGGCGGGTGATCAGAGGCCGTCTGCGATCACCGCGAACCCTTCGGTACCGGCGAGGCGGAGCTTCCTCGCCTCCTGGTAGCCGGGCGAGTCGTACCAGGCGCGCAACGCGGCACGGTCGGGGAACTCCATCACCACGAGGCGCTCCCCGGCGGCAGTGCCCTCGACCGTCTCGGCGTCCGCGGTGGCGACGAGGACCTTGAACTCGCGGCCGGCGAGCGTCGGCCCGACAGCCTTGAAGTACTCGTCGAGCTTGGCGGCATCGGTGATGTTCGAGTTGACGACGAGGTATGCGGGCATCGGCACAGGATCCCAGATCGGGACCGCCGAGCCCGGGCCGGAGCGAGGATGGCCGCCCGACCCGGTGTGCGGAGTGCCGATCTGCCCGGCGTTCGTGGTGCGGCAGTGGTCAGACGGTCCTGCGGACGACGGTGCCTCGCTCATGCCCTGCGCCTGGAAGCATGCGGTCCATGTCCACTGCTGCGGCGATGCTCGCTCCGTACCGGGTGCTCGATCTGACCGACGGCCGCGCCGAGTTGGCGACCTTCGTCCTCGCCGGTCTCGGCGCTGATGTCATCAAGGTCGAGCCGCCCGGTGGCTCGGCGTCCCGGCTCGAGGCCCCGCTCGCCGCAGGTGAGCCCGTCGGGCTCGCCAGCCTGCACTTCCACGCGTTCAACCGCGGCAAGCGCAGCGTCGAGATCGACATCGACTCACCGGAGGGTCGCCGCGACTTCCTCGCCCTCGTCGCCACGGCAGACTTCCTGTTCGAGAACGCCGGCCCAGGCGCGATGGACGCCCGCGGGGTCGGGTTCGACGCGCTGCGCGTGACCCGACCGGATCTCGTCTACATCGCGATCTCGCCGTTCGGCCAGACCGGTCCATACGCGCACCATCTCGCGACCGACCTCACCGTGGCGGCGATGGGTGGGGCGATGGCGCTCAACGGCGAGCCGGATCGGCGGCCCGTGCGGATCACGGTGCCGCAGACGTGGCACCACGCCGCCGCCGAGAGCGCGCTCGGCGCGGTGGTCGCGCACGAGCGGCGGTTGCTGACCGGTGAGGCGCAGTTCGTCGACGTCTCGGTGCAGGCGTCGGTGTTCTGGACGGGTCTCAACGCGATGGTCGCCGCAGCGATCCAGGGCAAGAACATCGAGCGCAACGGAACCGTGCTGCAGCTCACCACGCTCTCCACGCCGCTCGTCTACCCGTGCGCCGACGGCGAGGTGTGCCTGATCGCCACCACCGGCACGCTCGTCGGCCTGATCCCGTGGATGGTCGACAGCGGCACCATCACCCGTGAATGGGCGGACGCAGAGGACTGGGCCACCTTCGAGGCGCGGATGCTGACCGCCGAGCCACTCGTGTACCCGCTCGAGGAGGTGCGCGCCGCGATCACCGCGTTCACGTTGTGTCATCGCAAGATGGAGCTGTTCGAGGGCGGCATCGCCCGCGGGATCACGCTCGCCCCGGTCAACACGGTCGCCGACGTGCTCGCGCTCGAGCAGCTCGTGGCGCGCGACTACTGGGACGACGTACGCCTGCCGAGCGGTCGAGCGCTGCGCGGCGCAGGACCGTTCGTGAAGGCGTCGGGCACCCCGGTCGCGTGGACCCGTCAGGCGCCCGGTGTCGGCGAGCACACCCGCGAGGTGCTCGACGCGCTGGCCGCGACCGCGCCGGCAAACCCAGTGGTCGTGGCGCGCGAGCGGCGTCCACCCGCCCCGGTCGAGCAGCGCCTCCCGCTCGAAGGAGTGAAGGTCGCCGACTTCTCGTGGATCGGCGTCGGGCCGATCACCGCCAAGGCGCTCGCCGACCACGGCGCGACGGTCGTCCACGTCGAGCACGACCAGCCGACGGACCGGTTGCGCCTCGTCGGGCCGTTCAAGGACGACATCGCCGGGATCAACCGCTGCCAGTTCTTCGCGTCGTTCAACACCTCCAAGCTGTCGCTGCAGCTGGACCTCAAGCATCCCCTCGGCAACGACATCGCCAAGCGCCTGCTGGCGTGGTGCGACATCGCCCTCGACTCGTTCACGGCCGGCACGATGGCCGGTCTCGGCCTCGGCTATGACGTGGCGCGGACGCTCAACCCGGAGATCATCATGGCCACCACGTGCCTGATGGGCCAGACGGGACCTGCGGCGCAGCTCGCCGGCTACGGGTACCACGCCGCAGCCGTGAGCGGCTTCTACGAGATCACGGGTTGGGACGACCGGCCGCCGGCTGGTCCGTTCAACGCCTACACCGACACGATCGCGCCACGCTTCCTGGCGACGACGTTGATCGCCGCGCTCGATCACCGTCGCCGCACAGGGCAGGGACAGTTCATCGACCAGGCGCAGATGGAGTCCGCGCTGCACTTCCTCGGTCCGCAGCTGCTCGACGAGCAGGTCAACGGTGTCAGCGCGCGCAGGGCCGGCAACCACGACCCGTCGTGCGCGCCGCACGACGCCTACCCGTGCGCCGGCGTCGACCAGTGGTGTGCGATCGCGGTGGAGACCGACGCCCAGTGGCGCGCGCTGCGGCACGTGATCGGTGAGCCGTCGTGGGCGATGGACCCCGCGCTCGACACGTTCGCCGGGAGGGTGGCCGCGGCCGAGCTGATCGACTGCGGGCTCGGCGCGTTCACCGCCGGCCACGAGGCTCGGCAGCTGATGGCCATGCTGCAGGAGGTGGGCGTCCCCGCCGGCATGGTGCAGCGCTCGAGCGACCACCAGTTGGACCCGCAGCTCGCCCACCGTTCGTTCTTCCGCCGGATGGAGCACCCCGAGATGGGGGAGGTGCCCTACGAAGGCCACCAGTACATGATCCGCGGCTACGACAACGGGCCGCGGTTTCCTGCGCCCTGTCTCGGCGAGCACACCTACGAGGTGCTCGCCGAGGTGCTCCGGCTGGACGACGACGAGGTCGCAGAGGTGCTCGCCAGCGGAGCATGCGGCTGAGAGGCGGCGAGTGCGATCTTCACCCTGCCCCGACCCGCCGGTGGCGAACGGCCCCGTGCTGGAATCCGGATCGACACACATCGACACACATCGACACACATCGACACATGAGGAGTGAGTGGTCACATGGCTGACAACGATCCGTTCGCAGGCCTACCGGAGGTGCCGAGCTTCACGGTGACGAGCGCAGAGGTCACAGAGGGACAAGAGCTCGGGCCGGACCAGATGTCCGGGATCTTCGGCGTGCCCGGCGGGCGCGACGTGTCGCCACAGCTGTCGTGGTCGGGGGCGCCCGATGCCACCAAGAGCTACGCAGTCACGGTGTACGACCCGGACGCACCGACCGGTTCCGGGTTCTGGCACTGGGCCGTCGCCGACATCCCGGCGACCGTGACCGAGCTGCCGGCCGGTGCCGGTGACCCCGACAGCAAGCTGCTGCCACCGAGCGCTTTGACACTGAAGAACGACGCCGGCGTGACGCGGTTCATCGGTGCGGCACCGCCTGCCGGCCACGGCCGGCACCGCTACTTCTGGGTCGTCAGTGCGCTCGATGTGGACACGATCGGCGTCGGCGCGGACGCGACGCCGGCGTTCCTGGGCTTCAACATCTCCAGCCACATCCTCGGCCGCGCCGTGCTCAGCGCATGGACCGAGATCCCCGGCAGGTGAGATCGCGCCGCCGCGCCCGCTCCCACCGGGCGGGATCTCGGTGACGATGACCGTCCACGAGACGCAGCCCCTGACGCCGTCGGTCGACGTGATCGTCGTCGGCGGCGGCAACGCCGGGTTCAGTGCGGCCCACGCGGCCGCGGAACGGGGACGGCGCACCGTGCTGCTCGAGAAGGGCTCGGCGGAGACGGGCGGTGGCAACAGCTTCTTCACCGCCGGTGCGACGCGGATCAACCACGCCGGCATCGGCGATCTCCTCGACTTCGTCGAGCCCGACGAGCGCCACGTGCGCAGCGAGGTTCCCCCGTACTCGTCGGCGGAGTTCGCCGCAGACCTCGCCAAGGTCACCGGCGGTCGCAATGACCGGGAGCTGACCGACGTCCTCGTCACCGAGGCACAGGCGACGGTGCGTTGGCTGCACGGGCTCGGCCTCCGCTACCGGCTGATGTACGAGCGCCAGGCGTACGCGCGACCCGATGGGCGGTACGTGTTCTGGGGCGGCCTGCACGTCGGCAACGTCGACGGCGGGGCGGGGCTCATCGCCGACCACACGGCGGTCGCGACGCGGCTCGGCGTCGATGTGCACTACTCGTGCGCGGCGACGGAGCTCGTCGTCGAGGGCCGACGCGTCGTCGGTGTCCGCGCATCCACCCCTCGCGGCCCCGCGCAGTGGCGGGCGGAGTCGGTGATCCTCGCCGCAGGCGGCTTCGAGTCGGACGCCGGCCGGCGCAGAGAGCATCTCGGCGCCGGATGGGAGCACGCGAAGGTGCGCGGCACGCCGCACAACACCGGCGAGATGATCGCCGCGGCAGTGCGGATCGGCGCAGCACGAGGCGGCGACTGGTCGAGCGCGCACAGCGTGCAGTGGGACGCGTTCTGCCCGGACAACGAGGGCAACCGCGAGCTGACCAACCGCCTCACCCGGCAGAGCTATCCGCTCGGGATCATCGTCAATCGCGACGGGCAGCGGTTCGTCGACGAGGGCGCCGACTTCCGCAACTACACCTACGCGAAGTACGGCAAGGCGATCCTCGACCAGCCGGGCTCGATCGCCTACCAGCTCTTCGACGCCGCGCTGCGCCCGCTGCTGCGCGCCGAGGAGTACGACATGCCCGGCGTCTCGGTGGAGGTCGCTGACACCGTCGAAGGGCTCGCCGCGCGGATCGGCGTCGACCCCGTCCGCCTCGCTGCGACGGTCGAGGAGTTCAACGCCTCGATCGACGTCCGCAGACCTTTCGACCCGACGATCAAGGACGGCCGGCGCGCCTCCGTCGACCCTCCGAAGAGCAACTGGTCGTCGCCGCTCGTCGCGCCGCCGTTCTACGCCTATGCGGTCACGTGCGGGATCACGTTCACGTTCGGCGGTCTGAAGGGCGATCGCGACGCACGCGTGCTCGACAGCACCGGGGCGCCGATCCCCGGGCTGTTCGCCTGCGGCGAGATGCTCGGCGGTCTGTTCAGCGGCAACTACCCCGGCGGCTCCGGTCTCGCCGCCGGGATGGTGTTCGGCCGGCGCGCGGGAACGCTGGCGTAGTCGAGAGCCGCGCGAGAGCGCGCGGCTGCTGCCGTCTCGCCGGCGTTGCGCGATCATGCGCAACGGGACCGGTCAGGTGGGCGCGCCGCTCACCCGACCCGACGAATCGAGGCAGACCATGAAGCTCGGATTGAGCATCGGGTACTCGGGTGCCGAGTTGCGCATCCCGATCGAGTTGATCCAACGCGCCGAGCGCCTCGGCTACGACTCGGTGTGGACCGCCGAGGCGTACGGCTCCGATGCGGTGACCCCGCTGGCGTTCATCGCGGCGCGCACGGAACGGATCAGGCTCGGCACCGGGATCATGCAACTCGCAGGGCGCTCGCCGGCGATGGCGGCGATGCAGGCGCAGACGGTCGACGCGCTGGCCGGCGGTGGCCGGTTCATCGCCGGGCTCGGCGTGTCGGGGCCGCAGATCGTCGAGGGTTGGTACGGCGAGCCGTGGGGGCGGCCGTACTGGCGGCTGCGCGACTACATCCAGATCATGCGCAAGATCTTCCTGCGCGAGGGACCGGTCGTACACGACGGCCGCGAGTTCTCGCTGCCGTACACCGGCGCGGGCAGCCTCGGTCTCGGCAAACCGTTGCAGTCGATCCTGCACACCAACCCGGCGCTGCCGATCTGGCTCGGCTCCGGTTCGGAGGCGACGGTCAAGCTGACCGCTGAGCTGTGCGACGGGTGGCTGCCGATGCACTTCGTCCCGGGGCGCCTCGAGCACTACAGGCCGTGGGTCGAAGAAGGCTTCCGCCGCGCCGGCGGCGACAAGGGCTGGGACACGTTCGAGATCCAGGCGGGGACGACCGTCGTGCTCACCGACGACACCGCCGAGGGTGTCAGGGCCGCCCTCCAACGCCAGAAGCCGGGGATCGCGCTGTACGCCGGCGGGATGGGGCACACGAGCATCAACTTCCACAATCAGCACATGGTCGAGCAGGGCTACGCGAGCGCGGCGCAGCAGATCCAGGAGTTGTTCCTCGCCGGCCGCAAGGCAGAGGCCGCGGCGGCCGTTCCGGACGATTACGTCGACGAGCGATCGCTCGTCGGACCGCCAGCGCGCATCGAGGCGCGCTACCAGCGCTGGGCGGAGAGCGGCATCACCGGGCTGACAATCCAAACCCAATCGGCGGCCGTGGTGGAGCTGATGGCCGACATCGCCAAGGTGCACGTCGCGACTTGAGGTCCCGAGGGAGGATCAGAGGACGGCTCACGATGCGACGACTGCCCTGGCGATCTCGCCCCACCGACCGAGGTGGTCGGGATGGCGGGCGATGTCCTCGACGGTGAGATAGGAGATGACCCGCTCGGCCCGGCCGCCGTAGCGCTCGACGAGGCGGTCGGCGATCTCGTCCCAGCGCCCGACGATGGCGAACGCGTCGAGCATCTCGTCGGTGACGGTCGCGGCCACGCCCTCGAGATCGCCTGACTTGAGGCGGTCGTTGAGCCGCGCCGAGGTCCCTTCGAAGCCGAGGTCGTCGAACTGGAACGCGTAGTTCTTGGTCGAACCGTAGAAGCCGATCTGGGTGCGCGCCCGCCTGGTCAGCTCGCGACGCTCTTCGGGTGTGTCGCCGGGGACGATGAACGCCGGGATCAAAAGGTCGACCTCGTCGGGGTCGCGGCCGGCCCGCATCGCGCCCTCCCGGACGTTCGGCAGGAGGCGCTGCTCGAGATAGTGCACGGAGTGCAGCGGGTGGACGTGGACGCCGTCGGCGACCTCGCCGGCCATCCGCGTCATCCACGGCCCGACGGCGGCGACGTCGACCTTGATCGCGCCGTGGTCGTGGGCGAGCGGGCGCCACTGGTCGGGGAGCAGCGACAGCTTGTAGTACGGACCGTCATGGGCCAGCGGGCGTTCGCGCCGAAACGCGGCGAGGCAGTCGCGCACGGCGAGGAGGTAGTCCTTCATCCGCGGTCCCGCCGGATCGAAGGCCACCCCGTAGCGGCGCTCGATGTGGGCCTTGACCTGGCTGCCGAGGCCGAGCCGGAACCGGCCGGCGGTGTTGTCGGCGAGCTCCCAGGCCAGTGAGGCCGCGATCATCGGGCTGACCGGGAAGGCGACGGCGATGCCGGTCGAGAACGTCAGCGTCGGCGCCGCGCTCGCGGCGGCGCTGATGCTCATCCACGGCGTCTGGCCGGCCTCGGTGAACATCATCCCGGAGAACCCTGCGCGTTCCGTTCTCCTGGCCAGCTCTGCCGCTGCCGCCCATCGCACCGGACCGACCATCACATCGAAGTTCATGACACCTCCAAGCGTTGTCGGAGCGGCACGTCGCGCACCGCCCCCCTCGATTCGCACTCGTTTGCCCGGCGGCCGACGCCTCGAGCGTCACGCCATGGTCAGGCCGCCGCTCACCGACAAGGTCTGTCCGGTGATGAACCCTGCGCCGTCCGAACACAGGAACGCGACGGCCGGGGCGACGTCGTTCGGCGTCGCCAGCCGGCGCATCGGGATGGCCTTCGTCAACGCGTCGATGAACCGCTCGCCCGAGCCCAGCTCGTCGGCCATCGCGCGGATCAGCGGCGTGTCGGTGGGCCCCGGACAGACGACGTTGACCGTGATCCCATACCGGGCCACCTCACGGGCGACACTCTTCGAGAAGGCGACCACAGCGCCCTTCGCGCCGGCGTAGATCGACTCCAGCGAGGATCCGACGCGGGCCGCGTCGGAGGCGACGGACACGATCCTGCCCGTTCTGCGTTCGATCATCGACGGCAACACGGCGTGCACGGTGTTCAGCGGCCCGCGGTAGTTGATCGCGATCACCCGCTCCCAGAACTCGGGCGTCGTGTCCACGAACGGGACGAAGCGGTCCCAACCGGCGACGTTGACGAGGACGTCGACCGGACCACTGTTCGCGACGACGGCCGCCACCTGACGCCGAACCTCTTCGGAGTCGGCGACGTCCATCGCCACGCCGACGTGGCCGGATCCGGCGAGCCCGTCGGCCGTTGCCTGCGCCACCTGCTCGGCGAGATCGGCGACGACGACCCGATGGCCATCGTCGGCCAGCCGGGCGCACACCGCCGCTCCGATCGCGCCCGCCCCGCCGGTGACCAGCGCCACCCGTGGCGCGCTGCGCTCGCTCACAGGTGCACCGCCTGCGACGGTGTGCGGATGAGCCGTCCGGCGCTGCGCGCCGAACCGACCTGCTCGATGATTCGCTCGCTGCGCTCGCTCATCCTGCCTCGATCCCTCCTGCTGTCGCAGCTTCTGCGTGGTCCCGACGACGTCGTCCCGCACGTTACGAGGCGGCCCACCGCGGCGACCCAACCGGAGTACGCCGCCGGCGTGATTAGCCTCTCGGGCGTGGCAGCAGGGGCCGTCATCTACGTCAAGGACCTGCAGCGGATGTCGACGTTCTACGCCACGTGCTTCGGGATGTCGACGGTGGAGCTCGACGACGGGTTCTGTGTGCTGTCCGCCGGCGAGTGGGATCTGTCGCTCGTCGTGGTGCCGGCAGCGGTTGCCGCGACGATCGTGATCACCGATCCTCCACGCCGTCGCGAGAGCGCGCCGGTGAAGCTGGCCTTCGACGTGGCCGGCATCGAAGGTGTCCGTTCGACCGTGATCGCGACCGGTGGCCGCGTCGATCCGAGCGGCGCGGCATGGGACTTCGCGGGCGTTCGCCATCTCGACGGCCTCGATCCCGAGGGCAATGTCGTGCAGTTGCGCGAGCGGCTCCAGCAGCAGGAGCCGCAGCTGGGAACCTGACGCGGTGCTACAACTCGGACACCTCGGGGCGTTGCGATGTCTCCGGCATCAGCTCCAGCGGCCCACGCGGGTGCTGGTCGGGCACGCCGGGTTCCAGGTCACCCGTGTCGCGGTCGAGGAGGTGGCTGTGCCCGTCGTGGGCAGCGGCGACCGTCGCCGCGTCGACCACGCCACCACCTGACGCGAGCTGCTCGGCGTACTCCGCGTCTGCGATGCGCTGGCAGCGCACCAGGAGGTACCAGCCGGCGAGCGCGACGGCAGACTCCGAGATGTAGGTGCCGATCACCCCGCCCCGCCAGCCGATGCGAGGGATCAGCGTCACATACGCGATCGCGGCGACACTGGCGCCCCCGAGTCCGAGGATCATCCGCAACCGGTTGCGACCGAGGCCGAGGAGACCGAGGGTCGGGAGGTCGGACACGGCGCGCATCAGCGGAAATCCCGCCAACCAGACGGTGATGTCCACCGCGTCGTGATACTTGGTTCCGACCACGATCGAGGTGAGCGGCCGCACAGCGATGATCCCGATGCCACAGACAACCCCGTATCCGGCGGTCGGGATCAGCAGCCGGACCGACTTGCGCAGGTGCCCGCCGGCGCGATCGTCGGGCGGTAAGAACCATCGCGCGGCGGCGGTCGTCACCGCACGGAGCGGCAGCATCGCGGTTGACACGAGGCGGTACGCGGCTGCGTACTGCCCGACCTCGGCGGCAGGTCGGAAGGCAGCGAGAGCGAGGTTGTCGCCGTTGTCCTGCACCGTGTACGCCGACATCGACACGGCGTAGATCGTGCTCAACCGCAACAGCTCGCGCCAGGTGCACCGGCTCTCCGCGTCCTCACGGGCGGCCGCGCTGATCGTGCGCAGCATCAGGATCGACGCCCCGAACACGGCCACCGTGGACAACAGGTTGTTGAGCACCAGCGTCAGCAACGAGGCGTGGTGGATCACCGTCAGGAACACGATGCCGAGGCACTTGCTGAGCGGCCCGACCAGACGGATCTTCGTCGAGTTCGTCGTATCTCGCAGCGCGTAGACCGCGGAGATGTTCATCTCAGCGATGCCGGCCAGGAACAGGTCCGAGCCGAACACGATCAGAGCAGGGCCGAGCATCGAGACCCCGATCGTGGCGCCGGTGACGACCAGTCCGATCGCTGCGCTCGGGACCGCGAGGTAGACGACCTGCCGACGCCCGACGCGCAGCGAGGAAGACAGCGTCTTGCCCTTCTGCAGCAGCATCTGGACCAGGGCCGACCCACCGCTGGCGTACACCCAGGTGACCGCGAACCCGGCGATCGTGTAGAGGGTGGTGTAGCGGCCGTACTGCGCCGGCGACAGCGCCTTGATCGTCAACGGGAACACGATGAACGCGGAGAGGACGAGGGTCACCTCGAACACCATCGCCGAGCCGACCTCCAAGGTCTTGGCCTTCGACTTGCGCCAGATCTCGATCACTTCTGATCAGCTCCCGCGGCGAGGAGGACACGGAAGTTCGCGTCGAGCACGGCAGCTGCGGCGGCAGGCGTCAGCCGCCTGCGATAGTCGGCCTCGCCGGCAGCCGCGATGCGTCGGCGCGTTTGGGGGTCGCGGAGCAGGCCGTCGATCGCGCCGACCCACTCGTCCTCACCGGCGCACATCATCCCGTTGCGGCCGTGCTCGAAGAACAGCGGGTGGTCCACGGTTGCCGTCGTCACCACGGCCAGTCCACTCGTCAGGTAGGCGAGCGTCTTGCCGAACGACTTGCCGGCGGCGTACGGGTTGAGCGACTCCTGCAGCGGGTTGAGCCCGATCGAGGCTTCGGCCAGCTTGGCGAGGAACCGCCGGTAGGGCAGCGGCGCGAAGCAGGTGATCTCCACGCCGGCCGCGGCGACGGCGTTGAAATCGGCCAGCACCTCGCCAGGGTCGCTGACGCCGAAGATCCACAGCCGGTAGGGCAGGGTCGGATCGACCCGTTCGACGACGCGGGCGACGAACCGGCGCTCCTCGTGCAGGCGGTTGGCGTCCGACGACGCCCACGTGACGACGGGTGGCTCGCCGCGCCGTCGCCGCCGGAGCAGCCGAGGCGGCGAGGAGCTGGTCCACACCACCTCGGCCGGGGTGCCGAGCGACTCGGCCCACAGCTTGGTGTTGCGGTTGCCGGCGGCCACCAGATCGACGTGCTTGACGATCCGCTCGAGCCGCGGCGCCTGCTCGATGTCGAGCCAGTCGGCGTCATCGATGTCGAGCACGACGTGCGCGGCCCGCGGGATCACGTCGGCGTCGTTGAGGGGATGGCGGCACTGCTGCAGCACGGCGATGTCTGGGCTGATGCGTGCCGCCAGCCGCTCGCGCTGATCTTGCTCGAGTTGCGGAGGCACCACCACGGACGCCCAACCGCGCCGGCGCAGGGCACGACTGACCTCCACCGCCCGAAACCGCCCCGACATCTGATCGCCCTGGTAGAAGATGACCTTCGGTCGCCGGCGGAGCAACCGGTTCACGCCGTGGTCGAGCCACACCCGTGATTCCCGCGCGAGATGACCGGCTCGGCGGAGGAACGTGCTCGTCACGCCACGGTCCGGCGACCACGGCACGATGCGCGCAGGCCACCACGTCGAGTGGCGCGACGACGCTGGACAAGACGCTGCTCGGGCGGGGGGGCGACCGACATGGTCGGTCAGACTAGCGCCGATCCCGGTGCGAAGGTCGGGCAGCGCCTCCAGAGAGCGCCGTTGCGACCGCGGTCCGGCGTCGCCGCCGTCGGCTCGACCGGGCTGAGGTCAGATGGACGCGCAGGTGCCCGGCGCGAGGCGTGTGCGTTGCGCCGGGCACCTGCGTGCTCCGTTGAGGTCATCGTGGTGACGTGTTCCGTCTCGATGCCCGTTCCTGCTCAGCGAGGCAGCGTCACACGCCCCAGATTCCATTGGCGCCGTAGTACAGCATCGTGCCGTCACCGAGCAGGTCCATCGAGCAATCCTTGGCTGCGTTCTCGCAGTTCGTGATCACCTTCTGCATGGTCGCCGGGTCCCAGCCGTTCATCCAGTCGGCATGACCGGAATATCCGCCCGGACCACCGCTGTAGTTGTCGGACGAGAGCCGCCATGTCGACGTCCCCGAGGCGGGCACGGTGTAGAGCGCCCTTTCTGTGACTTCCGGGAGAGCGACAGGGTGGTCGGATGGGCAGCCATTGCCCGTCGGATAGGCCATGTGCGACTTGTGATCGGCGGAGTCCAGATGGACGCCATCCCAGCACTGCGGGAATTCGACGGCCATCACGAGCCACGTGCCGGTCTGGCAACCCGTCGGCAGGTAGGCGAACGTGCCGCCGTTGCCGTTGTCGCACTCCCAGTTCATCACCCTGTCGTAGTCGTGCACGCCGGGATCAGCAGTGGTCGCCTTGGAGTTGCCGGCCACCATCTTCAGCCCGGCCGGGAACGGCTTGACGTCGGACGGCCGCACCCCGCCGTAGCCGGTCTTGTAGTACACCTGCATGTCCGTCGGGGTGATCGGGGCATGCGTCGCGGTGTCGATGATCGCCGGCACCCAGTAACCGCTCTCGTTCAGCGAGCCACCGTCGGAGCGCGATGACGTGCACGACCTCGCGTCTGTCGTGGAGGCGTTGATGCAGGTGTTGCCGAAGAAGACGTGCAGGTGCGATGCGCCCGGCTGGCCGGGGAACACGATCGGGTCGTCGTAGCTGAAGTGCGAGTAGCGGCTCGTGATCCTGAAGGCACCGGTGCCGTCGGACTGCTGGAAGCCGTACGACGCGTTCATGGTCAGCGGCCCGGTCTTGCCGGCGAAGGGGGCCGGGATCTTCGAGTTGTCGATCGTCGGCATGTTCGTCATCGGCATCGACATCGTGGTCGTCGTCGGCCGCACCGTTGTGCTCGTGGTCGTCGTCGGCTTCGCGGTCGAGCTGGTGGTCGTTGTTGGCTTCACCGTGGAGGTCGTCGTCGACTTCATCGTCGTGCTCGTGCTCGTGCTCGTCGGGGGGCTGCTGGTGCTCCCGACGGTGGTCGCCGTGGGGTCGTAGACCATGCTGTTGCCGACGTAGATCGGACTCGAGAAGCCGGCCGGGAACAGGATCGCACCCGTCGGTGGTGCTGAAGGCGCAGCGAACGAACCACCCGCCATCCCGAACACCGCCACGGTGGCTGCCCCCAGGGCAACCTTGAG